>NZ_QFGB01000067.1:0-19321 GCF_004369245.1 Pelotomaculum sp. FP
CGCATTCTCATTTTAAAGGGGTTGTTTTGTGTTAGCCATGACTTTTGTATCTACTATGAGCAGATCGGATCATTTCGCTTTGATACTATCTTGGGTTTCTATCCACCGCGGAGCGGTTTCGTTCAATATAAATTATGGCTAAATTAAAATAATATGGAATCTGGAGTGAGGCCAAAATGAGCGGTGATATTTTGTTGCCTGAGAAAAAAGAGGTTAATCAGGGGGCCGCGGCAGATTTGCAGTTAAACATGGAGGAACCGTGTGAGCTTGAGCCGGTTAGTGTGCGGAAACGTTGTCAAAAGGAGTGTCAAGTTCATCTGAATGCAGCTGAATTTGAAAAAAATCTTCCACATGTATTTTCCAATAAAAAAAGGGCTTGTCAGGGAGATACAGCAGACTTGAACTTAAACCTGGGGGATTCGTGTGATATTGGGCCGGAAAATACCCGGCAGCGCCGTCAATCTGCCTACCAAGTTCGTCTCAATGCAGCTGGATTTGAAAGGGATCTTCCACTTCCAGGCCATCCGTGTAATGGTGATGAATTGCTATATGTAAATAAGATTGGCAACTATTCTAAGGCCTTACCGCACAATCATCTGGGTGAGGTTAACCTCAATGCCTATCAAGCCTATATTGAGACATTAACCACCGGAGACCCGGCGGATTTTGCAACCATACCCTTGGGAGGCGTGGTCAAGCTTACCAATCCTCAGGCCGCTTATGCTTATGAGATGGCGGGACCTGATTCCCATCACTTGGGAACGGTTCCACCGCCGGCTTTCAGCAGCGCCTGGGAAGCCGGTGAGATGGCTGAAGTTTACTGGCAGGCCTTAACCCGTGATGTGCCTTTTACAGACTACGACACCAATCCGCTGACACTGGCGGCTGCTTCTGATTTATCGGGATTTTCAGATTTTAGGGGACCAAAAGCAGGTGGTTTGGTAACTCCGGGAACCCTGTTTCGCATGGATATCCCCGGAGACCTGGTGGGGCCTTATGTTTCTCAGTTTCTGTGGAAAAACATTCCCTACGGGGCTACGAGCATCACCCAGCGCTATCAAGTTCCTGTGGCCGGTGTGGACTACATGACCACGTATGCGGAATGGTTGAACATCCAGAACGGTCTGCCGCCGGCTGCAGCGATTCAATATGAGGGCACGCCCCGTTATATCCGCAATGGCCGCGATATGGGAGAATATCTGCACAAGGATTTCTCCTGTGAGGCTACACTTTCTGCTTGCTTAATCCTGCTCGGATTAGGAGTGAATGCCCTGGCCCCAACCAACCCTTATCTGCATTCTGATACCCAGGTTGGATTCAGCACTTTCGGCGCCCCGCATATTCTGGATTTTGTGATCCGGGTGTCGCGGGTAGCGCTGGAGGCCGCCTGGTTCCAGAAATTCCTGGTGCACCGCCGGCTCCGGCCCGAAGAATTCGGGGGCAGTGTGCAAAACCGACTGACAGGCGCCGCCTGCTATCCGATTAACCCGGAACTGCTCAATTCCCAGGCGGTTTCCGAGGTTTTCAACAAGTATGGCGTCTACCTGCTGCCACAGGCCTATCCGGAAGGCTGTCCAACTCATCCGGCTTATCCTTCCGGCCACGCCACTTATATCGGGGCCGGGGTGACGATGCTAAAGGCATTCTTCAAGGAGTCCTTTGTACTGCCCAATCCGGTTGTAGCCGGCCCGGACGGCCTCTCCCTGCTTCCTTACGAGGGACCGCCTTTAACAGTAGGCGGGGAATTGAACAAGCTGGCCGTCAATATTGCCATGGGCCGTGACTTCGCAGGCATACACTGGCGTACCGACGGGAGCGAGGGCCTCAAGCTGGGTGAAACAGTGGCGATCAGGATTCTGCAGGATTACAGGGATACCTACAATGAGGATTTTATCGGATTTTCATTCACCAAGTTTGACGGGACCACCATAATAATCTAAGTAATGGGCCGGGAGCCAAACGGCCAAAAAACGAGTCAGGGGACCGTCCCCTGACTCGTTTGCACTGACTCTCTATTCGATTATTCAACGGGCTGAATCTATAATCTGTGCCAAAGGTGTATACTCCAGATGCAAAGCCTCTGCAACTGCTTTACAAGTTAACATCCCGTGGATGACATTGACACCGAGGGCCAAGGCCTGATTTTCTTTAATCGCTCTCAGGTAGCCCTTGCCGGCTATTTCTAAAGCATAGCTCAGGGTGGCGTTGGTCAACGCGTAAGTGGAGGTCCGCGCTACAGCGCCCGGCATGTTGGCGACGGCATAATGGATAACTCCGTGCTTGATAAAGACGGGGTCGTCATGTGTTGTTTCCCTGTCAATCGTTTCAACAGAGCCGCCCTGGTCAATTGCTATGTCCACGATCACCGAACCGGGCTTCATTTGCTTAACCATTTCTTCAGTCACTATATGTGGCGCCCTGGCCCCAGGGACCAAAACAGCCGCTACCAGGAGATCGGCATATCTGACAGCTCTCTCAATATTGTAGCTATTGGAAATCAGGGTCGTAATCCTTCCGCCGAAAATATCGTCCAGGTAGCTTAGCCGTTCAGCGGATTTATCTATGACGGTAACCTGAGCGCCCATACCAACAGCTATTTTGATTGCATTGATACCTACCACGCCGCCGCCGATGATAACTACATCGGCGGCAGGCACTCCGGGAACCCCGCCTAACAGAATTCCTTTCCCTTCCGAATGCTTCTCTAAATAATGAGCGCCAATCTGTATCGCCATCCGTCCGGCGACTTCACTCATGGGAGTAAGCAACGGTAAAGAGCCGTTGTCCAGTTGGATGGTTTCATAAGCGATACCTACTACTTTTCTGTCCAACAGAGCCCTGGCTACCTCAGGTTCGGGAGCCAGGTGCAGGTAGGTGAAGAGTACTTGCCCTTCCTTAAAAAGATTGTATTCCGGGGGTTGCGGCTCTTTAACCTTCATAATCATGTCAGCCCCGGCAAAAACCTCTTTGGCAGTTGCAACAATTTCTGCACCGGCTTTAATATACTCCTCATTGCTGATTCCGCTGCCGGTTCCCGCCTGATCCTGAATCAACACCTGGTGGCCGGCCTTTACAAAAGCTGCTACACCGGCAGGGGTAATGGCTACCCTGTTTTCATTGTTTTTAATTTCCTTGGGTACTCCGATAATCATGTTGCCAACCTCCTTTGTTCTCCAGTACTATCCTTATAATGGGTGCTAATTCATTCGCGCATAACCCTACAGGAATGTAGGATATCATAAGCCCTTTAACTACTAATCAGTTTTTAGTGATTGATATCGTACCCACATTGATAATTCATCTTGCATTCGTGCTTCGATATATATGCTCAGTTACATTTTATTTTGCAAAAACGGTACCAGTTACATAGAGACAACAAAAAACCCCAAACTATATTGCTTGAGGTTGTTGCAGCATATGCTTGCCGAACTCCTATGTGGCAACATATCGTGCCACTCTCAGGAGAACGTTCTTTTTTCCTGTTTATTTGCCATGGCAACTTTATTTGCCATGGCAAATAAAGTTGCCAGAGGGATTTTTATATAGGAGTTACCTTAAGTCCATACTTTTTTATTTTATTCATTATAGTTGTATGGGAAACCCCCAGGACTTTAGCTGTATGCCGGATACTCCCATATTTCAGAAGAGCTTGTTCAATAAATTGCTTTTCAAAGCCATCCACAGCGGTGTTAAGGGTGTCACTGTTCTCATCATTCCCCGGGAAGTGGGCCGGAGAAACGTCCTCTTTCTCACCAGCATAAGTGCGGTCTAAAATGATTTGTTCAGGTTTGATTTCCATATCCTGCGCCAAAATCATCGCCCGCTCCAGGATATTCTCCAATTCCCTCACGTTTCCAGGCCAATTATATTTATTCAGTTTATCCATAGCAGCGCTGGAAATTTTTTTTATGTTTTTACCTAAACGGTGGTTGAATTTTTGGATCAGGTTGTCGGTTAAAATTGGTATATCTTCTTTGCGCCGGCGTAATGGGGGAATATGAACAGGCACTACATTAAGGCGGTAGTACAGGTCCTCCCGGAAATCCCCGTTTGTGATCATATTCTCCAGATTACGGTTGGTTGCTGCAATCACCCGGACGTTGACGGTGTTCTCCACCCTGTCGCCGATCCGCCGTACCCGTCCTTCCTGTAAGACCCGGAGTAATTTAGCCTGCAGGTGGGTTGACATTTCCCCGATTTCATCCAACAAGATGGTACCGTTGTTGGCGAATTCAAATAGTCCTAATTTACCTTGCTTTTGTGCCCCGGTAAAGGCCCCCTCAACATAACCAAACAGTTCGCTTTCCAGCAGGCTATCAGGCAGGGCGGCGCAATTTACCGGCACGAAGGGTTTATTCCGCCGGCTGCTGGCCATGTGAATAGCGCGGGCAAATAATTCTTTCCCGGTGCCGCTTTCACCCCGAATCAAAACTGTGGAATTACCTTGCGCTACCTTCCGGGATAGAGTTAAGGCTTCCTTGAGAGGTAAACTTACTCCGAGAATGTCATCAAAGGTGGTCATAGCAGGCTTAGTCATGGAATAGACTAACTGCTTGACATCGGACATGTCTTTAATACAGGCTACCGCGCCGATAATATTTTCACCGTCGTCCTTTAAAGGCCTGGCCGTGCTGAGAAAGTTCAGGCGACCTTTTGGGGTGTTGATGCTGATTTCCAGGTGATTATATGGTTTACCGTCCTTGAGGCAGCGCAAAATTGGTACTTCAGAAGACAAAACCCCGGCGATGTTTCTCCCAAGAAGTTCAGCGGCAGTATACCGGAAGATTTCTTCTGCCACCGGATTGATACTGGTGATTATCCCATCTGCATCCACCGACAGGATCCCTTCGCTTACCGTGTCCAGGATCGCCTGGAGCTTTTTTTCTCTTTCCTCCGAAGGCATCATGGGTACCCGGTATATCTCTAAAACCCCCGGAATTCCGTTTAATTCATTCATTAATCCTGCCAGTTCGCTGGTTTCGATCTTCTCAATATGAACATAAAGACTGCCTGAACGGGTGATTTCAATGGACACAATATTCAAGCGCCAGGCAAAGATAACCCTGGATATGTCGAATACAAAGCCTACCCTGTCTTCAAAGCTGATCCACAGCCGGGGGTTATCCATTGTTTTCCCACCTCACCACAGGACGTTAAGAAAAAATTCTATACTCTCAACAGTTTGACCTTCAACTGAAACCGTACACATTGCAAAACCAACAGGGAATATGTTCCAGTTATCCTATTACGCTGCCGGTATGGGTATCGAAACGTTTTTGCACCCACCTGCCAACATTATCAATAGCCTGTTTAGCCTCGGACAAAACTGCAGCAAGGCTTTGAAATACGTGCCACATATTGTCCCATATTTCCAATGTAACATCAACACCGTCTTTTTTTGCGCGCTCGGCCAATCTGGTGGAATCGCTCAATAATGCCTCATGGTCGCCAACCTGAATAAATAACGCGGGCAATCCGGACAGGTCCTGGTTTATTGGTGATAAAATAGGTGGTTTAACAGTTAAGTGATCGATATAGAAGCTTGCCGCCATTTGTGAGCCTTTAAGGTGGGTTACCGGATCTAATTCTGCGCGACTGGTATAGGATTCACCATCAAAGTTGACCAGGTCTGTCCACGGAGAAAACATAAATGCGGCTGCCGGCAGTGGAGCGCCTGCATCGCGTAACGAAAGCAAGGTCATAACTGTTAGGGCGCCGCCTGCAGAATCCCCGCCTATGATAATATCCTTAGCCGGGATGCCGTTTTCGAGCAGCCACCGGTAGGCTGCCAGACAATCGTCATTAGCGGCAGGATACTTGTGCTCCGGCGCCAGACGGTATTCAACTAATAAAACTCTAACACCACTGGCTCTTGAAATAAAAGCTGCTAAATTACGATAAGTAGCACAGTCGCCACAATATAAACCACCGCCGTGGAAATATAGAATCACCTGTTTGCCGCCTTCAGGAACATTCGCCGCCTTAATCCACTCGCCGGGTAAATTCGCCACCATAACTTGCTCAACGATAGTGCCGGGGGGGAGTTCCGCCTGTTGTTTTAAAGATAGTTCATGGCGGATCTGTTCAACCGTATTTATTGAAGGGTCCATTTTTCTCATTGCTTTTATATAACGTTCTTTTATAGCTGACATAACTTTCCTCCAAAATACTTTTCTTAACAAGCCGTCAGGACAAAGCTTATATATCTAACTATAATCCCGGGCACTGCTAAAATAAAGCCCCAGGGGCAATCTCATTACCCTTAAAATAAAATGGTATATATTCTTGATATATACCATAAGCCACCACAGCGCATGGACACTGAAGGTTTTTTCTATTATTATTCTTCAATTTCTTCTGCCTTTTCAGTAGGCCATGTCCCATATATTCTTTCCATAGCAGTTCTGGACACAAGCCAGGTACCGCCGCTTTTACGGGCGGTAATTCTTCCTTGCTGGCAGGCCTTTTTCAGGCTGTCCGGGTGCAGTCTCCATAGCCGGGCCGCTTCAGGGGAGGTCAGGACTTTCCCAAGTCGGCCAATTCTACTTTCTGTGTTTCTGCACGGCCATATTCGCTGGCATGTTTTAGTAATTCCTGCATAACTTTGTCAGCCCAGGCAGGCGCGTTGTCGGCAGCATATTTTTCCGTGTATTTCTTCTCAAGCCTGTCGGCAATGTAAAAATTCCACTGCCGTAATTTATGGAGGGTAAGGTTTTCACCATCCAGATACCGTGTGAAGTCTTGCAGTTCCTCTTTTGTCAGGTATGATGAGATTACTTCCGCTTCGTCTGTGAAGTCCAAAGGATTGAACCAGGCCATCCTGGCGAGCTCAATCGCATTGCCGTTCCAAACAGCGCTGGAGGTGTTGTCTGCAGTGCTGGTGTGATGAATAAGGGTGCCATCGCTGTTCATTTTAAGCACCTGACAGATTTCGCTGTTTGCATTCAAACAACAGGCTTCATCATAAACTGCGGTTAGGGCGTCAAGAATGTTGTCACTTTCTTCTTCAATAATCTCCAGCCAGTTAATTTTTTCCATTTGACATGCTCCTTTTTACCCGTATTCGGGCTACTCAGCTATAGTATCATACCCGTTTTCGGGCGTCAACGCCTTTCTTAACTGTAATAAAATTTTCAACTGCACCATTGCCTAATAATCAATATAAATCATATGTCTTTTGATTAGCTCTTTGGAGACTAGCTCTTTTAGCTTGAAAAGCAGTGGTTGTTAATTTATTATTGATAAGACGGAAAAAAGTACGAACATTTTCTTTCCAATAGATGGTTTTACCGACAGTAATTATGAAGAAGTCATCTCAGCGCGCGATGAATTAGCCCGTTCGCTGAAAGAGTTGTTTAATTGTGAAGTTGTGACTGGATATGTTGATGTGGATAATAAAACAATGCTATTATAGGTAATTTTAATCAAATTCTGATATAATTAAAAAGTATCATAACACATGGCTGCAACTAGAGGAGCTATCGGAATGTTGGCCAATAACGTCAGTTCAGAAACAGTATCAAGCTTAGCCCAACCGCTGCGCAACCGCTTTGACCGTTCAGAATGGGCCGGCGCCTTTGGTGACCTGGGCACATTAATCCCCTTTGTGGTCGGCTATATAACGGTTATGAAACTTGACCCGCTTGGTGTTCTATTTACGTTTGGAATGCTTTTAATTCTATCAGGCTTTTATTATCGAACACCAATCCCTATTCAACCAATGAAAGCCATTGGCGGCGCAGTGATAACCCAGGCTGCTTCGATAACGCCGGGTATGCTATGGGGGGCAGGCCTGTTTACCGGTTTCTTCTGGCTGACCATGGGTCTTACAGGTGTTCTTGATGTTATATCCAGAATAACAACAAAACCATTGGTTAGGGGTATAGTTCTGGGTTTGGGCCTGTCCTTTATCATGGAAGGAATCCGGATGATGCAATCGGATTTCTTCATTGCTTTAATAGCTTTATTTATGACTTTTTTATTGTTAACCAGTAGACGTATACCTGCCATGTTTGCCTTAATAGTTTTTGGAGTGGCGGCGG
This sequence comes from Pelotomaculum sp. FP, assembly GCF_004369245.1. Taxonomy (NCBI): domain Bacteria; kingdom Bacillati; phylum Bacillota; class Clostridia; order Eubacteriales; family Desulfotomaculaceae; genus Pelotomaculum; species Pelotomaculum sp. FP. Next base: position 8,043 of record NZ_QFGB01000067.1, read on the forward strand.
CTATAATTAAAACGCCCGGCATTATCAATGAGCTGGCTGCTATGCACGTTAATTTTTCGTTGCCCCACCTGGCGTTGACACAAGTTTCCTGGCAGGACTTTATAAAAGGCACACTTATACTTGGCATCCCCCAGATCCCTTTAACTTTAGGTAATGCTGTCATTGCCATTACCGCCGAGAATAACAGGCTGTTTCCCCAACGCCCTATCACAGAAAGAAAAATGGCTATTTCAACGGGGATTATGAACCTTATTTCTCCTTTATTCGGTGGTATTCCCATGTGTCACGGCGCCGGGGGAATGGCCGGTCACGTGCGTTTTGGCGCTCATACCGGAGGCGCCCTGGTAATTCTGGGAACATTGCTGCTTGTTGCCGGAGTATTTTTCAGCAGTTCTTTTTTCGTGATTCTAAAGTTCTTTCCCTTAAGTGTACTCGGTGTAATTTTATTTTTTGCCGGACTGGAGTTAGCGGTCTCTGCCCGTGATGTAGGGCGGGAAAGAGAAGACTATTACATTTTGCTGGTCACGGCAGGTTTTGCAATTTGGAACATGGGCGCCGGGTTCCTGGCAGGTGTTTTAATGCAGGAATTGTTAAAAAGGAAAATCTTCAAAGTATGATCAAGCTGCTTAAACCCTCCAGAGCCCGGAGGGCTCTAAAAATAGATTATGCCGGTGTATAAGTAGCCAGACGGCATATTTCAGAAGTATAACGCAAGTTATGGGAAATGGTACGCCTTGACAAAACATGTCGGAAAGAGGGGATAATGGACAGAAGGGAGTCGTGAGAAAAATGGAAGCAATTAAATTGGACGCACAGGTTAGATTGGAAAAAAACAAGTTTCATAAACACAACTTGCGCAAAAACGGTTTTATCCCGGCGGTAATCTATGGGAAAAGCATGAAGAGCACGGCTATAGCGGTCAATACCAATGAGCTGCAGAAAATCCTGGGCCAAGCCGGTTCAAACGCCCTGATCCACATGAACGTAAAGCGGGACGGGGCAACTGAAGACCATCAGGTACTGGTTAAATCGGTACAGCGCGATGCGCTGCGCGGGACCTTGATCCACGCCGATTTCCACCAGGTTTCATTAAAAGACATGGTGACCGCCACCGTTCCCGTTCACCTGGCCGGCTCCGCGCCGGGGGTTTCTAAAGGCGGCATCCTGGCCCAACCGATGCGGGGGGTCGAGGTGGAATGCCTCGCCTCAAACATTCCCGACGCGATCACGGTCGATATCTCCAACCTGGATATCGGACAAGAAATTACCCTGGCGGACCTGGTTTTGCCGAACGGTGTGAAGGCAACCGGAGAAGGGCACGCCCATGTAGTTGCAATCTATACAACACGTTCTTCTGAAGTTGAAGAAGCGGCCAAGGAAGAAGGAGAAGAATCCCAGGAGAAGGATGAATAGGCACAGGCTGCCTTTTAAAAATAAAGTATTTTGCTGGGAAGCGCCGGCGGCAACATGCCGCCGGCGCTTCCTTTTGGCCAACAAGCGGACTTGTCTTATGACTTCATAGAATTGCAGCACTATTAGATATGTTGATAATTCCTTATACTGCTTCGTAGTTTTGAGCGATTGAAATCGACCCCGCAATGTGAAGTTTCGTCCTCGCTTGCGCCGCACTAGCGTGGGCATGAAAAACCCTTCTTCCGGTTGGATGAAGGGTTCTCATTTATATCCCTGTTTTATAGTAGCGCCGCTTTACGCGGACTGGAAGTTTGCCTGGTTTCGTTTGCGGTCGTGCTTGCTCAGTATCCGCTTGCGCATGCGCAGGCTTTGCGGGGTTACTTCCAACAGTTCGTCCGTGCCGATGTATTCCAGAGCTTCTTCCAGGCTGAAATTCAGGGGCTCCTCCAGGCGCAGGGCGGTCTCGGCGGTGCTGGAGCGCATGTTGGTCAGGTGCTTTTTCTTGCAGACGTTGACCTCCAAGTCCTGTTCACGGGAATGCTCCCCTACAACCATGCCCTCGTAAACCTTGGTGCCGGGCGTAATAAACAGTATGCCGCGGTCCTGTACGTTGTGCAGGCCGTAAGTGTTGGCCTCACCGGATTCAAAGGCGATCAGCACGCCCTGGTAGCGCCCCCGGATGTCCCCTTTGTAGGGCTCATAACCCATGAAGATATGGCTCATCACCCCGTGGCCCCTGGTCTCGGTCAGCAGCTGCGAGCGGAAGCCGATTAAGCCCCGCGCCGGTATCTTGAATTCCAGCCGGAGCTGGTCCGGGCCAAGGGAGGTCATGTTAAGCATTTCCCCTTTCCTGGCCCCGGCGATTTCCATGACCGGGCCCATTTTTTCCTCGGGGATATCCACCATCAGGAGCTCCATGGGTTCCATTTTCTGGCCCGCTTCCCACCTGAAGATGACCTCCGGTTTCGACACCTGCAGTTCAAAACCTTCCCGCCGCATCGTCTCAATCAGGATCGACAGGTGCAGTTCACCTCGTCCGCACACCTCGAAGACGTCCGTGCTTCCGGTTTCCTCCACCCGGAGGCTTACGTTCTTCTCCATCTCTTTAAAGAGCCGGGCTCTCAGATGGCGTGAGGTTAAATATTTGCCTTCCTTGCCGGCGAAAGGACTGTCGTTGACCATGAAGCTCATCTTCAGGGTCGGTTCATCCACGGTGATGGGCTCCAACTGTTCCGGTTGGTCCTTATCGGCCACTGTTTCGCCGATCTTGATATCTTCCAGGCCGGAAAAAGCCACAATCTCACCGCAGACAGCCTCTGAAACCGTTACTCTTTCCAGCCCTTCATAAGCGTAGAGCGTACCAATACGGCCCTGGCGCATGTTGCCCTCGTGGTCAAAAATGTTTACCTGCTGGCCGGTTGCGATTTTGCCGCGTTTGACGCAGCCGATGCCCATCCGTCCCACGAAGTTGTCATACTCGGTGTTGTTTATTAAAAGCTGCAACGGTCCATCGTCATCTCCGGCCGGAGCGGGAATGTATTTGATGATCCCCTCGAACAGAGGCTGCATGTTTTGCCCCGGTACGGCAGGGTCAGTGGTGGCCGTTCCTTCCTTGGCCGAAGTGTAAATAAGGGGAAAGTCCAAATGTTCGTCGCCTGCTCCCAGGTCGATGAACAGGTCCAGCACCTCATCCACCACCTCCGATATGCGGGCGCCTTCCCGGTCGATCTTGTTAATGACCACTATGGGCTTTAAGTTTAGCTGCATAGCTTTGCGTAAAACAAACCGGGTCTGGGGCATGGCGCCGTCAAAGGCGTCTACCAGCAGCAGAACGCCGTCAACCATTTTTAGAACCCGCTCAACCTCTCCTCCGAAGTCGGAGTGACCCGGGGTATCCACTATATTAATCTTGATATCGCCGTAACGCACCGAGGTGTTTTTGGCCAGGATAGTGATGCCGCGTTCCTTTTCCAGGTCGTTTGAATCCATAACCCTCTCAGCCACGTGCTGGTTTTCCCTGAAGATACCGCTCTGTTTGAGCAGGGCGTCCACCAGGGTCGTCTTGCCGTGATCGACGTGAGCTATAATGGCGATATTTCTGAACATGTTGTTGCCAGACATTTAAGATAAATCCTCCTTCCAAACCCTATAAGTATATCAGGTTTGCGGAGTGACCACAACTACAGAGGGAGTGATTAGTTTTATAAATAAAGAGTTTTTGAAAGGTATTGCTATTAGAAAACTTGGTTAAAATGTTTTCTTCATGTTTTCTGATCGCTGACAAAAGGTTGTCCTGTAAGCTTGGTAATATTGTGGCATAGGAGACAAAATTTCCACCAAAGTCGAAAGGTGTCGCAAAATGTATATAAAAAATTGTAGGGATTTGGCAATAGAGCAAGTATTAAATAGTAGTAGCTGCATTAGTTTGGTTAGTTTAGAGAGAAGGGATAGCTTGGCTTATTATGCTCATTCTGCTAAAGAAAAGGACAAGACCGGATAGCATTTAGTGAAAAATTACTTACGCGATAGCGGTAATACTGCAGCTATCTTTGCAAAGACATTTGGTGCAGAGGACCTAGCTAGTAACAAGTTTGATGGATGCTGATTTTTTGGACAATGAGAGCTACATGGACAAGGATAAAGCATTTAACAGGGACGGTTATTGTTCTATGTCGGAGCTCCAAAACCGGTTCAACCTGTTCTCCTGTCAATTATTGGAGCCGTACCAGTGTGCTCATTTTCATGGAGGCCAAACATAATGAATTGTAAAGATAATCAAACGTTTTCTAAACAATTAGATAGGTTTATTGCTCACCGTAGCGAAAAGTATGATAAAAGTCAGGATTTATGGGCACATCTAAAGGAAACATCATTTTGGGCTTTTAAGTTCGCATCAAAAATAGGCCTTGGGCAACACGGTCAATTGGCAGGTTTAATTCATGATATCGGAAAAGCAACAGCAGAGTTTGACCAATATATCAGGTCAGCAACAGGGTTAATTGAACCAGATGAGGACGAGTATGTTGATGCGATCGGCAAAAAAGGTAAAATCGATCATTCCAGCGCCGGTGCTCAAGTTATTTACCGTCATTTTTCTAATCGGGACCAGAAGTTTTTGTTTGTCTTGCAAATACTATCTTTAATCATTTCGTCGCACCATTCTGGTTTAATTGACTGTTTAACAACTGATGGTGAGGATAATTATACCAGGAGAATGATTAAAACGGATGAAAAAACCCGCACCTCGGAAGCTTTATCAAACCTGAATGATGATATAAGACATCAAATAATGGAGTTATTATCTAACGATGACCTGGTTGATCAGATGAATAAAAAAATAATATCCTTACGGGAAAACAATGATTTAGTTGATTCCTATATGTTTAAGATTAGTTTATTGACAAGATTTCTTTTTAGCTGTCTTATTGATGCAGACAGGCTTAATACCGCTGATTTTGAATTTCCGGAAGGAGCGGAATTAAGGAATCAAGGAGAATATGTTGCCTGGCCCGTTTTGATAGATAGGTTAAATCTTTATTTGAGTAAATTTGAAAACAAAAATGATGTTGATGCCATACGCGGAAATATTTCTAATTACTGCTTGGATTTTTCAAACAGGCCCAAGGGTCTTTTCCAATTGACTGTACCAACCGGGGGAGGCAAAACTCTGGCCAGTCTGCGTTTTGCTTTGAATCATGCGTGTAAACACAAGATGGAAAGAATTATTTACATAATCCCATATACCTCAATCATTGATCAGAATGCTGATGTCACTAGAAATATACTTGAAGACAGAACTGAAAATGGCGTTTATCTTGACCGCATCGTGCTGGAACATCATTCAAATCTAACCCCCGAAAAAGAAAGCACACGGCAAAAAATTTTATCGGAAAACTGGGACGCGCCTGTGGTTTTTGCAACTATGGTGCAATTTCTGGAGGCTTTGTTTGGGTATGGGGCCAGAAATGCCAGGAGAATGCACCAACTTGCAAATGCGGTGCTTATATTCGATGAGATACAAGCACTTCCGGTACGGTGTGTACATCTATTTAATTTGGCGATCCGTTTTTTAATTGGTGGTTGTGGCTCAACCGTGGTTCTTTGTACGGCAACTCAGCCTTTGCTGGATCAGGTTAAACCGGAGCAGAGAGCTTTGCAGATTAATCCAGATCAGCAAATGATCCCGGATGTCCAAACACTTTTTAAAGAACTGAAACGGGTGAAGGTTTTTGACCGACGGAAGCTCCGAGGTTGGACAGATGATGATGTTGCCGCACTTGTGGAGCAGGAATTACAAGAGACAGGCAGTGTTTTAATCGTAGTAAATACAAAAAAATCAGCTATTAATCTTTTTCAGCTGCTTTCTCAACATGCAAGTACAGAAGTTAAGCATCTAAGCACGAATATGTGTCCGGCTCACCGCATGGAAGTACTAGATAGGATAAAGGAATGTTTACCGGATAAGAAGCCGGTTATTTGTGTTAGTACACAACTTATTGAAGCGGGGGTTGATATAGATTTTGGCACTGTCATCCGATATTTGGCCGGGCTGGATTCAATTGCACAGTCGGCAGGGCGCTGCAACCGGAATGGCGCCAGGCCTGAGCCGGGGAGAGTTATTATTATCAACCCACAGGGTGAAAACTTGGATTATTTAAATGATATTAAAGTCGGCAGGGATGTAGCTGAACGGGTATTGGATGAGTTTAATACTGATGCAAAACAGTTTGAAGGGGATATCCTTGGTTTAAAAGCCATGGAACGATATTATCAATATTATTTTTATGCCCGGAAAGAGGAAATGTGTTATAAAGTCGGCAGTAATTCAGTGGTTGGCAGATCGGATAATCTGTTTGAGCTTTTATCAACAAATCTTCAATCAGTTTATGGATATCAAAGAAATAATGATTCTTCTCCTAAAATACCGCTTCGACAATCATTTATGACAGCGGCAAAGGCATTTCAAGCTATTGACTCACCTGCCCGTGGTGTAATAGTTCAATATGGGGAAGAAGGTGAACGGATTGTTAATGAGCTATGTGCCGCGGTAGATTTGGAGAAGCAATACCGGTTATTGAAGCAGGCGCAAAGGTATTCGATCAATATCTATCCATATGTTTTTGATCAAATGACAAGACAAAAGGTTATTAATGAAGTGCAAAAAGGTGCTGGTGTTTTCTATTTGAATAAGCAATTTTATGATAAAGATTGTGGATTTAGCGGAGGAATTACTAATGAAATGGAATTTCTTATTTATTAAAGGGGAGGTATCACATGGAAAACAAAGTAGAGTTTAAGGTTCATGGTAAATATGCTCTATTTACCGATCCTTTGACCAAGATCGGCGGGGAAAAATGTTCTTACCAGATTCCTACCTATCAAGCTATAAAGGGAATTATGGAGTCAATTTACTGGAAGCCTACCATCATCTGGGTTATTGACAAGGTACGGGTGATCAAAGCGATAAAAACACAGACAAAAAGCGCTAAGCCAATCAATTACAGTGGTGGAAATTCACTATCAATTTATACTTATCTATCTGATGTGGAATATCAAGTGCAGGCACATTTCGAGTGGAACTTAAAAAGAGATGATATGGCAAAGGACAGGAATGAGAACAAGCATTTTTTTGTTGCCAGGAGAATGATCGAAAGGGGTGGCAGAAGGGATATCTTTCTGGGAGCACGGGAATGCCAGGGGTATGTAGAATCCTGCCAGTTTGGGGAAGGGAACAGTCACTATGAACAATATGGTGAACTTGCTTTTGACTTGATGTTTCATGGTTTTGATTACCCTGACGAGTCCGGGAAAAATGAACTCCATGCAAGGTTCTGGCGGCCTAAAATGGTAAACGGCATAGTTGAATTTATTCGCCCGGAAGACTGTATTATCCGCAGATTCGTGAAGCCAATGTCTTCCAACATACCTAGGTCGGTTGGGTTGGAAGAGCAAGAACTTTTAGATGGATATCCCGGGGAGGTGGATGCCCGGTGAGCTGGATACAAAACCTTTATGAAACCTATGAAAACTGTCAGTCAATGATCGGGATTAGTTCGGATGAAAATGAAGTGCCGCTCCTGCCAATTTGCCATACCACCCAGAAAGCTCAAGTAGAGATAGTCATTGATGTGGATGGTAATTTTAAACGAGCTAGAGTTATTCCAAAAAGTGAGTCCAGAACCATTATACCCTGTACAGAAAGCTCAGGAGGAAGAACTAGCGGGGAAGCTCCTCATCCGCTGTGCGACAAGTTACAATATGTAGCAGTCGATTATAAGGACTTCGGAGGCAGCAAAGCATATTATTTTAGTTCTTACCAAGATTTACTGCGAAAATGGTGTGATTCAGAATACTCCCACCCTAAGGCAAAAGCTGTTTTGAAATACATTGAGAAAGGCAATGTGATAAGAGATTTAATTAAACATCAAGTAATGTTTGCTGGAGACGATGGAATTCTTCAAGATAAGTGGGATAAGAAAGTTGCAAAGGAAGCCCCAAATTCCAGGCAGGATGATGCTTTTATTAGATGGTTAGTTGAAATCCCTGGCGATCCTCAAATGGCTACCTGGACCGACTTAAGTTTATTTGAAAGTTGGATAAAATACTATTTATCAATAAAAGAGAATAATGCTCTTTGTTATGTTAAAGGAGAAAAAATTCCTGTTGCTGAACAACACCCAAGAAATATAAGAAGAGATGGAGATGGGGCAAAACTAATTTCATCAGGGAAAACAAAAGACCAGAAAGGCAGGGAAAAAGTTAACGACCCTGCAGGTTTTACTTTCCTTGGCCGATTTTCAGATGCTGGACAGGCCTGCGGCGTAGGTTATGAAGTAACACAGAAGGCTCATAATGCACTTCGTTGGTTAATTGGAAGACAAGGTTATAGAAGGGGTGATCAGGCAATTGTAGCCTGGTCAATTGCTGGCCACGATGTTCCTGATCCATTAGCAGACCCCTTTTCTGTATTAGGTCAAGATATAATTCCAGGTACTTCGGAATCTGTAGTATTCACAGCTCAAGATTTGGCACTTAGATTGAAGAAGAAAATCGCGGGGTATAATGCCAACATTGGCAACACATCTAAAATCGTGGTAATGGGGTTGGATTCCGCCACCCCCGGCAGGATGGCTATTTCCTTCTACAGGGAACTAACCGGTTCGGAGTTTTTGGCAAGAATTAATAAATGGCATGAATCTTGCGCTTGGATCCATGATTACCGTTATGTGGAACTGCCAGCTCAGAAAAGAGGTGCAACGAAAAAGAAATATATACGGTTTGTGGGAGCACCTGCCCCTAGTGACATAGCTGAAGCCGCATATGGCAGCAGGGTTGATGACAAACTGCGCAAAACAACTGTGGAGCGGATACTCCCCTGTATTATTGATGGACAAAAATTACCCAGAGACCTGGTTGAATCAGCCGTACGGCGGGCATCGAACCGTATTGGAATGGAGAACTGGGAGTGGAATAAAACACTTAGTATTGCCTGTGCGCTTTATAGAAAATACCATGACAAGGAGGTTTTTAATATGGCCCTGGACGAGAGCCGAAAAACAAGGGATTATCTGTATGGCAGACTACTGGCTTTAGCCGATAGTTTGGAACAGTGGGCTTTGCAAAAAGCAGGAGAAACACGTCAAACAACTGCTGCCAGATTGATGCAAAGATTTGCTGATCATCCTTATAGCACCTGGAGAACAATCGAGTTGGCATTGGGTCCATACAAAGCCAGGCTTGGCGGCAAGTCGTTGAAAAGACAAAACATGATATCTGAAGTAACCGCAATGTTTGCACCAGAAGACTACATCAACGATAAAAAACTTAGTGGGGAATTTTTGCTTGGTTATCACTGCCAGCGAGAGGCTCTTTGGAATAAAGACATGGAAGAGCAAGCTGATGAAAATTAAAGCTCTCTCTATAATTGATTAGAAACAATTTCAAAATACAGTTTATAATTTAATAAAAATCAGGAGGGTTATTATGGAAATTTTAAAAAACAAAATTGATTTCGCGGTGATTATAAACGTAAAGAACGCTAATCCAAACGGTGACCCTTTGAACGGAAACCGGCCCCGTGTTACTTATGACGGGCTTGGGGAGCTTTCTGATGTTTGTATTAAACGCAAAATAAGAAATCGCCTGATGGAAGCAGGTAAGTCGGTTTTTGTCCAGTCAGACGACAATAGAAATGATAATTACAGAAGTCTTCGTTCCCGCGCAGAAGGTGAATTAAAAAATATTGACATGAAAGATGAGTGTAAATACCGTGAAGAAGCATGTAAAAAATGGATAGATGTCCGGGCTTTTGGGCAGGTTTTTGCCTACAAGGGCGGTGAAGATAAAGGAGTTTCTATTGGAATCCGCGGGCCTGTTTCAATTCATTCGGCCTTTAGCGTTAGCCCTGTTAGTGTATCAAGTATTCAGATCACTAAAAGTGTAAGCGGGGAAGGTGATGGAACAAAAAGGGCTTCTGATACCATGGGTATGAAACACCGGGTGGACCACGGAGTATATGTTTTTTATGGATCAATGAACCCTCAGCTGGCCAGCAAGACCGGTTTCAGTGATGAAGACGCATTGTCGATCAAACAAGCTTTAATAGAACTTTTTCAGAATGACGCTTCATCCGCAAGGCCCGAAGGCAGCATGGAAGTATATAAAGTTTTTTGGTGGGAGCATAATTGCAAAAATGGTCAATATTCATCCGCTAAAGTTCACCGTTCGTTAAATGTTTCCCTAAAACCTGGTGTTACGGAACCCAAAAATATTGAAGAGGATTATGATATTAGCCTTCAGGAGTTGACTTCTTTGACACCGGAAATCATTGACGGGCTCTAAGCCGTGAAAAATAAATATTCGGATGAAGACTATCTTCTACTTTCCGGCATCCAGCATATGGCATTTTGCGAACGACAATGGGCGCTTATCCATATAGAACAGGTTTGGGCGGAAAATGTTCGTACCATGGAAGGGAATCACCTGCACGAACGCACGGATAATCCTTTTGAGGATGAGACGCGCAAAGATGTCAGGGCCGTCAGGGCGATGCCGGTTATAAGCAAAAAACTGGGTCTTCGTGGGATAGCTGATGTGGTCGAATTCCAAAGAACAAATGATGTGTTAGCCGGGGTCACATTACGTCTGAAAAACCGAAAAGGATGGTGGCGCCCCTATCCGGTGGAATACAAGCGCGGGCGCCCGAAACCCGATGACCGTGACGCAGTACAACTTTGCGCCCAAGCGATAGCCTTGGAAGAAATGTTGGGAATCTCTATTGAATCTGGGTTTCTCTATTACGGTCAAACCAGACACCGGGTAGAAATCGCTTTTACTCAAGAACTGCGTGCACATGTCGAACAACTTGCCGGTCAGATGCACAAGATGATGGCTGAAGGGAAGACCCCTAAAGCAAAAAAAGGTAAGCATTGTTCTTTATGTTCGTTGAAAGAAATATGTCAGCCCGATCTTACTATACGACATCGCTCAGTTAAGGAATATTTGGCGCGAATGGTTGATTTGGAGGTAAAGGATTATTGAGGAAACTTCTAAACACCCTTTATGTAACAATGCCGGATGCATACTTAGCCCGTGACGGAGAAAATATTCTGATAAAAACTGAGAATGAGATTAGATTTCGTATCCCAGTTCATAATTTGGAGGGAATAGTTTGTTTCGGTTTTGCCGGAGCAAGCCCGGGACTGATGCATTTGTGTTGTGAAAGAGGCGTAGCGCTTTCCATCCGTGATCGGTTTACCATAATATGTAATTAACAAGTCATAATAATTATATGGTTATACTAACCAATAGTGGAAACTGAGGTTTACTTCGGTTCATATGTTGTCCAGGGATCAATTAACCGTTCC
>NZ_QFGB01000068.1:0-19094 GCF_004369245.1 Pelotomaculum sp. FP
GACCACCCTCTCAGACCCAGATATTGTAATTTTCTGGGCTTAGTTTGTTATATTCTTTTGTCTCGCATAATGAAATATTTTTTCCAATTCTTTTTTAAAGTGGGCTTGACATTTTACCGCTGGGCTTTTGCTCTATTACGATGGTTAAGGGTAAACGCATCCTTGCGCCTTTACCCTTATTCGCCCCTATAGCCACTTATATCGTCTGGCGAATAATAGTCGACAATTCCCGCTTCACCTGGTGCAACATCTTTCCGCTGGTGGCAGGCAACTGGGCCAACTCCGCCTGGGGAATAAAAGGAATTACTTTCATTGTATAAGCGCCGGCCTGTTTAACCACAACAGCCACCTGTTTTAAATGCTCCTCGTTTAGCCCGGGTATTAAGACCGTGTTGACCTTAATCAGTATGCCTCTTTTCCTTGCTTCTCGAATGCCGGCCAACTGCTTGTTTAGAAGAAGTTCTGCAGCGGAGATTCCCTGATAGGGCTGATTATTGTAAAAAACCCAGCCGTATATTTTCCGGCCCAGGGCGGGGTCGACGGCGTTAACCGTCACAGTGACGGCCCTCACACCAGCAGCATAAAGCTTTTCAGCATAATCTTCCAAAAGCAGGCCGTTGGTGCTGACGCACTTGATCAGCTGCGGAAAGTGGTTATGCACACGTTCCAAAGTATCCAGCGTTTCCTTGTTAGCGAGAGGCTCGCCAGGCCCATTAAAGCAGACTACCCGGATACGCTCGCTCTGCCGCTGAGCGTTATGCAGCTTCTTAAAGGCTTCCCGGGGTGACAATGTTTTGCTGACGCGGCCGGGAAGATTGTCGTTCATACAGTCGTATACCCTGGAGCAGTAATGGCACCTGATATTGCAACCGGCAGCCACCGCCAGTGGATACCGGTCAAACCAGCGTTCAACAGCGGAATTGAAACAGGGGTGCTGGCTTAATATCCACTTTTCCTCAAGAGACATTGCTAACCACAACTCCTATCCTGCTATGAAAATAACTGTACAGCTGTTCAGCTCACAGAGGTGCGAATTCATTCGCACAAATGTTACATTAGCTACAACAAGTTCGGCGCTGACGCGCCGTGTGCGATTGAAATCGCACCCACATCGCCAAATTTTCATTCGCTGCTGGTACCGCCTTTAGCGACACTGGTGTCTAACTTACGATGTATTCTGTTAAGGCTTAGGTTGAAAATATAAACAGGATCGTTATATGATAATAATGGCCGCACCCGGGACCGGGCGCCTTATGGTCAGGGAGTATCCCTTCCCATCCGGACCGGGTACGGCCATATTTTATCCAGGTTGATAAATAGTAGCTCATGCTGCAAGATGTGCGGGTTTGAATGATTACCTCAACCGCTCTTTTTACTCAGCTTCCCTAATTTTTTAGCCGCGTGTTTAAGCCCGTTTTCGACGGTGTCATACAGCTCAAAACTTAATATGCCTTTTTTCAGCAGCTTTTCCCTGGCCTGATAGCCAATCCGCAGAGATAGCACAACATTGCAGTCCTGCAAAGCGTTCACGGTATTCCGCCGGTCTTCTTCATCGCAATCTTCCTTACCATTGCAGTAACGGAGCACCTTACGCTTTTCAACCAGTTGAAATACCTCACCGTCTCCCCTGTAGATGGCAAACTCCGAGGTGTGACCGAAGTGCCGGTCCACCAACCGGCCGTCACCGGTAGCCACGGCAATGCGGTATTGTTCCCGGTCCGCTTTTTCCGGGACCTCTGGGTTGGTCTCTTTGGCGACTTCCGGATCGCGAAACTCCAAAGACCGGTCATCCCCCAACAAGCCGATGGCGTCGGCCCGGCACTGCTGGCAATGGCTCATCTGTGGCAGCACAACCTCACAAATGGCCCTCATGATCTTAATATCCCTCATACTGGTCTGGGAGTAGTTTTCAAAAGTACTCCCCCCGGCCGGGATTAGCGGCATAATGTTGGTGAGCGAGGCCCCTAGATCTTTTACATTTTTGACGATAACGGGCACGTGACTGTCGTTGATCCCCTGGATCATTACGATGTTGACCTTGACCAATACCCCTTGAGAAGTCAATTCCTTTATTCCTGCTATCTGATTTTGAATTAAAATGGACGCGCCATAAGCACCCTGGTACCTTTTCCCCTGATAGTGCACATGGTGATAAATTTTTTCCCCAATAGCCGGATTCAGGCAGTTAACCGTGACGGTGACATGCCGCACACCTAGTTTAACGATCTCTGAAGCATATTCCGGCAGCATCAACCCGTTGGTTGACAGGCAGAAAATCACCTCGGGGTCATACTCCTTGATTAACTCAATCGTCCTTCTGGTGCTCTCCCAGTTGGCCAGCGCATCACCCGGTCCGGCAATACCGGCTACGCTGAGGTTCTCCATATGCTTTTTGACTCCCATGTACTTGGCCAGTGCCGCTTCCGGTGTCAGGATTTCACTGGTGACGCCGGGCCTGCTTTCATGCAGGCAGTCAAATAAACGGTTGCAGTAATTACAGCTGATATTGCACGCCGGCGCAACTGGCAAGTGCATTCTGGCATATTTATGGCTGGCTCCGCATGTGAAACAGGGATGCCGGCTTGTTTTTTCCTGGATGTCCGAGGACAGGGGATGGATGTTCTTAACAGTGTTGTCTTTGCCGTTCATTTATGCTCACCTCAAACTTCCTTCAGCCAGATTGTCGCTTTCAGGCCTCGCAGTAAAAGTGCTGCAGCATGGCGCGCGCGGTAGTAATTATGATAACTTTCCAAATAGTGTGAAGGCGTGTCTCCTTACCTTCGCAGGATGGCTTTTCAACCTGTGATCAAAGATGAATCATAAAAATGAATATTGAATGCAACCGCCCGTTCCAGGGAAACGCTAAACCGCTTTGGGTTCGAAGCTATAGGCTTTTTTGACGCAGGTCATGCCGCAGGCCCTGCAACCAATGCATTTATCCTTGTTGGCAATGGATGCGCGCATCCGGTCTTCTTCCCCGTCATCAAGGTATCCAAAACCCAGAACGCCCTGAGAGCATACCTTGACACAGCGACCGCAACCGATACATTTTTCAGGGTCGATACTTGCCACGAATTTGGGAGTCCATTCCGACCCGCCGTAGTTTAATCCCTTGTACACTTGCATGACAATGTTTCCTCCTTGATCTTCATTTCTTCAGCTAAACGTTTGCGCAACCATGGAGGCGGATTGCCTTTCAGCAGCGTTTGCAAACGCTGCAGCTCGTCTTCGATAAGGGTACTTGCGTTCACCTTGAGCGGATGAATTTTCTGCTGGACCAGCCGGGCCGCGGCCGGCCCCCCGATTTGCGTGCAGTAAACCACCGCGCATTCCCGCAGCGTCTCCGCGCGGATTTCGACCTTATCATCTTCGGAGAACTGCTCCGGGAGGTGGATCATACCGGTAAACCGGATGATATCAGGGGTAACATCATAGACGGCAAAGGCGGGAGCCAGACCAAAGTGGGCGTCGACCCTGTCTTGACCGCCCATGGTAGCAAAAGCGACACGCATGAACAGCACCTCCATAGCCGGCCGTTACTTGGCCATAGTATTTAAAACATCGATCAGAAATTGTTGGGTCCCGCGATAGCCCACCCACACTTTTTGTGGTATACCCACCCTGTCAAAAACAGGCAGCCCTGCTCTCAAGTGGGGAATCTTTTTGGGGCCGGCCACCTGACGGGCGTTGGAATTGCCAATAACCAGGTGGCTGCCGGCGGCTATGTCCTCCAGGTGTTCCAGATCGCCCACGGCAACCGGGATGCCGGGGGGCATCGCCTGCAGCCCGAGGGGTGAGGCAGCTAGCGCCCCCTGGACAATAGCTCCCACTTCCGTAAGGCTGCCGGTCAGGGCGACCAGCAAATCGGCTTCCAGGGCCAACACGACCCTTTTCGTACCTAGTTGATCGTGGTAATCGGCCATCGTATCCAACAACCGGCTGCGCTGTCTCAACAGCTTCTCAGGGATCGGTTTTTCAGAAAGCTCGGCAAGCTTAAGGATAAAAGAATCCACAGCTTCCAGGCCGGTAAGGGAGTCCACTTGATGATGCGCTACTCCATGGCGTTTTTCCAACGCCGCGCCAACTCCCGCCATACTGGGACCGAAGGAAAAGGCGGCCTTACATCCCGGCAGCCGGCGAATATCCGAAAGAGAAATCCCTCCCTGCACAACTGGAGCAGGTTCCAGCTCGTCATGGCCATCCAGGGATGTGGAAATGTCCGGCAGAGACAACGGCTCAAAACCAAAAAGGTTCAGGATTTCCTTGAGTTCTTCCACATCTGCCGGGCTAAAATGAGCCCCGGGAAACAGGGCTACCGTTTTGGCTTCGCGAGGCGCGGGTTCTGAAGCCAGGGTCTCCAACAAGGCCAATACCGCCCGAAGGTAGCCTTCTTGCAAAGAACCGATATAATCCGGGGTCTGGGCCAGCGCCACCGGAGTTGCTGCAAGGTCGGGACGTTCCTGCAACAGGCTCGCCCAAGCACTGTTCATGTCGTCGCCGAAGGTTTCCGTCAACCCGGAACTCATGACCCCGATGATGCGCGGCTTAAACTTGTCGGCCGCTTTGGCGATACCTTTTTTGAGATGCTCCCATCCCCCAAAGATAGCCGTTTCCTCCAAGAGGGCCGTGGAGTTCAGTGGGATCGGCTCTTTGAAATGGCGGGACAGTTGGAGACGAATAAAAGTGGAGCAGCCTTGCGATCCATGCAGGAGCGCCAGGAGCCCGTCCACGCCCATATAAGCCATGGTGGCTCCCAGGGCGGGGCTGTTTTTCTGGGGATTCCCCGTGTAATGGCGCTCGGCCAGGCTCACGCTGTTTTTCATGCCTGCTCACCTCCCACCGGAGGGAAAGGCTGCCGCATCAGTTCCCAGACCGGACTGAATACGGTGCGGGAAACGGCTTGAGCAAAGGTGACCATGCCCTGATATCCCGCGTAGGGCAGGCTGCGGCCGTGGTTGATATCCAGAAAAGGAGTACGGGTTTTATGCGCCGTGTATTTGATCTTGCCCCCGGCCACGATCAGATCAGGCCGCTTCTCTTCAATCAGGGTGAGAAAGCCCGCGGCGCTGGTATCTTCAATGATCTCGGCAGAGGGGTCCATGAGCGCTTTCATGCGCAGGAAATCTTCAGGTGTTGAATTCTGTGTTCCCCCGGCCAGAACCTCAATGCCAAGTTCTTTTAAGGTCGTCACCATGGACCAGGTCTTAACCCCGCCGGTAAATAAAACGGCTCTTTTGCCCGCCAGGCGTTTTTGGTATGGTTCGATGATTTGCCGGGTCTTGGCCTCCTGTTCGCATATATGCGCTTCGGCGCGTTTCATCAAATCGGGGTCGTCAAAAGCGCGGGCAATCGCCCTCAAGGTATGACTCGTATCATGAATACCGTAAAAAGATCCTTCGATATAGGGGATACCCCACTTTCGTTCCATTTGCTTGGCCAAGTTGGTCAGGCTTTTGGAACAAACCAGGATATTCAGTTGAGCCCGGTGGGCGGTGCGCAAGTCATCAAAACGCGCGTCCCCGCTGATGCAAGCCTGCAAATGAATCCCCAGAGCATCCAGGGACGGTTGTATACCCCAGAGATCACCGGCGATGTTGTACTCACCAATGAAATTGATCGCCGGTTGGTAGGTCTTTTCCGGCTCGGCGGTACCGATAACGTGACGGAACAACACCTCGCCGGAGATCCGGTTGCCGATGTTCTTGTCGCCCATGAATCCGGGGGCGTTGACCGGGATCACCGGAACGGATACATGGGGCTGCGCTTTTTGGCAAGCGGCTTCCAGGTCGTCTCCGATCAAAGCCGAAACACAGGTGGCGTAAACAAAGACAGCTTTGGGCTTGTGCTTATTGGCAACTTCTATGATGGCCTGGGTCAGCTTTTTTTCCCCGCCGTACACAATGTCCATCTCCACCAGATCAGTGGTCAACCCCCTGCGGAAAAGCTCCGGCCCGGAAGATTTCGCGCCCCGGTTGTCCCAGGAATTTCCCGCGCAGGCAATGGGTCCGTGCACGAGATGAGCCGCGTCGGTAACCGGCATGAGGACCACCCTTGCTCCGTCAAAGGCGCAGCTGCGTTCCGCGCCTTCCCCCGGCAACGCTTTCATACACAGTTTCGGAGCACCTTTGTCTTCCAGGGGGCAGTTGTCCTTCAGTTCCAGTTTGGAGAGAGTGACAAACATCGGGTGACCTCCTTTCTGGCTGTTTGGTAGTTGTTATTTACTTAGACTTGGTTCGTGTAGCAATGTGGTCGTAGACCATAGGCAATTTAGTCATAAGTCGTAGGGCGTAGGGCGTATTTTTATCTGCATTCCTTATGGGTTTTTTGACCAATAGAAAAACTTGTGCCGTACACCTTTTTGTTTCGTCCTATTTCACTATATTTCAATAATGCTTTACTTCCAAAAGCAGTTATACCGCTGATGTCTGATAATGATTTATCATCTGAGGAATTCAAAGTGCTCCTCGGGACAATTGCGGTCATATTCGTCGATAAAGATGTTGGCAATCATGGAGATCAGGTTGATCGCGCCTTGATAGCCGACGATGGGCTGACGGTGCATATGCACGCGATCCGGCAGGTAATAGCCGATGCGGGCCAGGGGGAGCCCGGCGTCTTTGGCAATCTGCTTGCCATGCGTGTCACCGATCAGCATATCCACCGGCTCAGTGAGCAAGAGGGATCGCAAATGCCAGAGGTCTTTACCGTTGTACACCTTGCCGTGAGCGCCAAAGGGGCTGGATGCCAGCAGCGCTTCCATCTCTTTGCGGAAGGGCTCGTTGCCGTTGCTGCAAACGATATGCGCCGGGACACCGCCCATATCCAGCAGGAATCCGACGAGACCAAGCAGCAAATCCGGATCGCCGTACATGGCGAAGCGCTTGCCGTGGATATACTGGTGGGCGTCGATAGCCGCGTCCACCGCCCGGCCTCTCTCTGCTTCCAGTTCGGCCGGGATAGGTTTACCGGTCATCTCGTGCAGAGTCATGAGGAAGGCGTCAGTGTTGCGGACGCCGATGGGCATGGTTACCGCTTCGCTGGTGATCTTCTGCACGTTTTTGACAAACTTCCGGGTGCCGGAGGTGGAATACTTCTGCATAAATATGAATCCGGAAGCGTTCAGGGCGTCTGCCAGTTCGGCCAGGGACGTGCCGGGCTGGTACATTTTGTACTCTCCGGTATTAGGTGAATCCATGGCTTCAGTGGGGTCGGGCAGCATGGTCATGTAGATGCCCATGGCGGTGACCAGGCGACGATATTCCCGCAGGTTGGCCGGATAAAGGTCAAACCCCGGCACCACATATAACCGGCCGTTGGTCCATTTGCCTTGACGAGGGTCGGACAGGGACTGCAGCAAGCCCTTCAGCATGTTGTCAAAACCGTTGATGTGAGAACCCGTGAAACTCGGGGTATTGGCAAAAGCGATGGGAAAGTCGGCCGGTATAGCTTCTTGATTCCTCGCGTTGCCAATGAATGACTTCATGTCGTCCCCGATAACTTCCGCCATGCAGCTGGAAAACATGGCTATGATCGACGGTTTGTAAGTGGCATAGGCGTTTTTCAAGCCTTCAATCAGGTTGACCTGACCGCCGAAGACCGCGGCATCCTCCGTCATTGAGTCGGAAACCATCGGGACAGGCTCACGCACATGCCGGGTCAAGCAGGACCGGAAATAGGCGGCGCACCCCTGTGAACCGTGGAGAAAGGGCAGACATCCATCAATTCCCAAAGCGCACAGCATCGCTCCAAAGGGCTGACAGGTCCTGGCCGGGTTGATGACCAAAGCTTGCCGTGCAAAGTTCTTTTCTTTGTATTCTTCTGTCGCCATCCACGCCAGTACAGGATGGTTGCATGCACTTGCCTTGTTCATCAGCGCGCCTCCTTCTCTTTTTTCCAGGGCGCCCTCAAAAGTGTCCTGGTCGGACTGTTGATAGCCATATCCATATCTCGTGCGAAGATGGGGAAGCCTTCATAGCCATGGTACGGGCCCGAGTAGTCCCAGGAGTGCATCTGGCGGAAAGGAACACCCATTTTTTCAAAAACATACTTTTCCTTGATCCCCGAACCGACAAGGTCCGGCCGCAGCCGGTTAACGAATTCATCCAGCTCATGTTCAGTCGCATCATCATATATAATGGTCCCGTCCTTCACCTCCGGGAAGGTCCGCTCATAGTCATCCTTATGGGCAAATTCGTAACCCGTGCCGATCACTTCCATACCCAGGTCCTCATAGGCGCTTACAGTGTGGCGGGGACGCAAGCCTCCGACATAGAGCATCACCCTTTTGCCCTCCAGGCGGGGACGGTACTCATCGATCACTTTCCGCATCAGCGGCTCGTACTTGGCAATGACCTCCTCACCTTTACGCTGGATGGTTTCATCAAACCGGGCGGCGATTTTACGGATGGACTCCTTAATCTTGGTCGGCCCGAAGAAGTTGAACTCCAGCCAGGGAATGCCGTAGGTCTCTTCCATGTGCCGGCAGATATAGTTCATACTTCGATAGCAGTGGATCAGGTTCAATTTGACCTGGTGGGCCGCCATCAGCCCCTCCACGGTGCCGTCGCCCGTCCAGACGTTGCGGACTCTTAAACCCATCTCTTCGAGAATTTTTTTGGAAGCCCAGGCGTCACCACCGATGTTGTAGTCACCTATCAGAGATATGTCATAGGGACCTACATCATCACGTTCCTTTTTCCCCAGCAGGTGATCCCGGACCGCGTCGTTGGCGATATGGTGGCCTAAAGACTGGCTGATACCGCGGAAGCCTTCACAGCGAACCGGCACAATGGGGATATCCAATTCTTTGGTCATTTTCTTGGCTACGCTCTCAATGTCATCCCCGATCAAACCCACCGGACACTCCGAACAAATGGAAACTCCTTGGACGCTGGGGAACAATTCTTTGGCTTCCCGCAGGACCTTTTCCAGCTTCTTATCGCCGCCGTAAACAATGTCGCTTTCCGAAAAGTCCGAGGTGAACTGCATCAATGTAAAACTCTCGACGCCTACTATGCCTTTGGTCAGGTTGCGCCGGCCTCCCCAGGAGTAATAGCCGCAACCGACCGGACCGTGGGAAAGATGGATCATGTCTCGCAAGGGTCCCCAGACAACGCCTTTGGCGCCGGCATAGGCGCAACCGCGGGCTGTCATCAATCCTGGAACGCATTTTATGTTTGACTTGATAGCGCAGGTAGAGCCCTCTTCCTTGACAACAATGTGTTTGGCTCTTAGCTTTCTGGCCTTTTCCGGATAAACAGACAAGACTTCTTCGACCATTGAAGCGTTAGGTTTTTCTCCCACCGCGGTCACCTCCGATTCGTTGATTTATTATTTCGGTTTATTGATACTAATGGACATTACACCAGCTTGGCTGCCGCGGTCGCTTCGTCTTCCAGGATGCCATACTCCATGAGGAGTTCTTCGAGTTCATCCATGGTCAACGGGGTCGGAACAACCATTTTTTTATTTTCGTCGATTTTCTTAGCCAGAGCACGGTATTCGTCCGCCTGCGGGTGTTTTTCGTTATACTGGATGACGGTCATCCGGCGCAGTTCCGCCCGCTGAACTTCGTTGTCACGGGGAATAAAATGAATCATCTGGGTACCCAGGCGCTTGGCCAGTTCATCAATTAACTCATATTCTTTGTCAGTTTTCCGGCTGTTGCAAATCAAACCGCCCATGCGCACACTGCCGGAGGTGGCGTATTTCAAAATCCCTTTGGCAATGTTGTTGGCAGCGTACATCGCCATCATCTCGCCGGAACAAACAATGTAAATTTCCTGGGCTTTATTCTCCCGGATGGGCATGGCGAAACCGCCGCAAACCACGTCACCCAGGACGTCATAAAAGACGTAATCCAAATCCGGGGTATAGGCGCCGTTTTCTTCCAGAAAGTTGATGGCTGTGATTACGCCGCGCCCGGCGCAGCCGACGCCCGGCTCAGGGCCGCCTGATTCGGCGCAACGAACGCCGCCATAGCCCTGATACAAAACATCACTCAATTCCAGATCTTCCACCGTGCCTCTTTCCCTTGCCAAATCCATAACGGTGGTCTGCGCTTTGATATTCAGGATAAGTCTCGTAGCGTCGGCTTTAGGATCACAGCCGACAATCATGATCTTTTTACCCATTTCGGCTAAAGCTGCCACCGTATTTTGGGTGGTGGTGGACTTGCCGATGCCGCCTTTCCCGTAAATAGCAATTTGCCTCATAAGATCGCTCCTCTCTCTTTTGAGATGATACTTATTTTCTAAGATACAGCCCGGGGACCGTTTTCACCGGTCCTTACCCTGACCACCTCTTCCAACGGGCATATAAAGATTTTCCCGTCACCGATGTGTCCTGTTTGATTGGCCTTGATTAAGACATCCACAGCCTTGGCAACTTCGTTATCCTGAACAACCAGGGTCAACATACGTTTGGGAATCCACTTCATTACGGCTTCCGGCACCGAAGTTTCAAGCTTTAAGAGCGGGTTGAGATGGGGATCCACTTCCGCAGCCCAGCCGCCCACGCCTTTTTGCTTGCCGCGTCCTTCAACACTCTGAATGGTAAGAGCGTTGAAGCCGGCATCTTCCAGAGCCTTTTTGGAAGCAGGGACCTGATGGCGCCTGATAAATGCGATAATTTCTTTCATCTGACCTCGCTCCTTTACAGCTCAGCTTCGCCGGTTCGTACCGTATAAGCTGCCTCCACGGCTGAGACAAAGACTTTTCCGTCACCAATGTTACCCGTCTTGCCGGCTTCGATAATAATGTCCATTGCTTTTTCAAGATCTTCATCCGGAACAACTGTGAGCAACATAACCTTGGGAAACTCGTCATAACGAATATCACCGACTTGCAAACCCTTGGTCTTACCCCGGCCAAACACGTGCATCTTGGTCATGGAAACAATTCCGGATTCAGCCAATTTCTCAGCGACAGTTTCACTTTTTTCAGGTCTAACTATAGCTCGAATCATCTTCATGGGTATTTCCTCCTCTTTTTACTCGTGTAAACACCAAATCGTTCCCGCTCCACCCCCGTAAGCGGCCCTACCAGCTGACGCTTTGGAGATCCGGCATTACGCAGCCACCTTGTTTTATGTGGTGAAGACTTACTGATCTTGTCGTAAGCACCAACCCTCCTTGATTTATCCTATTTTTGGCAATAGAAAAGGACGCCCGACCCATCTCTGGGGAATTACAGGCGTCCTTGCCCAATTTTCGTTTTCTGTCGCCGCTACGCAAACTTACTTAAACTACACTGTTTTACTTGCAATGGCCACCCTTGGCTGAACTTAAGAAGATATCAAGGGCGCCACAGCCCCGTCTGCCGGGAATAATAACTAGATCGCCTCATCACCGGTTTCACCGGTTCTAATACGAATGGCGTTATCAACCTTGTAGGTAAATATTTTACCGTCCCCGATTTCTCCCGTCCTTGCAGTATCAGTAATTATTTTAATTACCTCACTGACATTCTTATCCGGTATAACCATCTCCAACTTGATTTTGGGGAGCAGGTTGATACTGTACTCGGCGCCGCGGTAAACCTCGGTTCGTCCCTTCTGCAGACCGCAACCGATTACCTGGGTTACCGTCATACCATGTATACCATATTCATTAAGAGCATCTTTAACGTTTTCCAGTTTGCCCGGTCGAAGTATGCATTCAATCTTGGTCAAACGGATCATCTCCTCGCAAATATTTATCCTTTCCTTATATAGCCCGTTTATGCTTTAAGCTTGAGACACATTATCATCCTTTTACAAGGCCGGCTTAACCGCACCGGCAGTTGCTTTGGCTGCCGGGACTGCGGCAAATGCGGCTAAAGTAGAACCCGAGACCAGGTCGGTATAGGCATCCTCACCGTGCTGGGTGAAATCGAGGCCGGTATCCTGTTCTTCGTCTGTAGCGCGCAGCTTGCTGAAGAGATTGATGACCTTAAGAATGACGTAAGTGCCGACGATAGCCACGCCCCAGGTTACTGCTACAGCAATGAGCTGGTTGACCAACTGTTCGGGATTCCCGAAGAAAAGTCCGTCGCCGCCGGCCGGGTTAACCGCCGTGCTGGCAAAGAGGCCGGTGGCAATGGCCCCCCAGGTGCCGCCGATACCGTGGATACCAAAGGCGTCCAGCGCATCATCATAACGAAGCTTCGCTTTTACCACACTGACCATGAGGTAGCATACCACACCGGAAATCAGACCAATCAATATGGCAGGCATTGGCCCTACAAAGCCGGCGGCGGGAGTGATGGCCACCAGTCCGGCTACCGCGCCGGAAGCAGCGCCCAGTGTGGTCGGTTTGCCATGGTGCAGCCATTCTGCCGCTACCCAGGAGAACGCCGCTGCCGCGGTGGCCAGGTGAGTTACAACAAAGGCACTGACGGCAAGTCCGTTGGCGCCTAATGCGCTGCCAGCGTTGAAACCGAACCAGCCGAACCAAAGGAGCGCCGCTCCTAGTACCACAAAGGGCAGGTTGTGCGGGATCATCGGTTCACTGCCCAGGCCCTTGCGCTTGCCCAGGACCAGGCAGGCTACCAGACCCGACACACCCGAGAGGATATGCACAACGGTGCCTCCGGCAAAGTCGAGAGCGCCCAGGTTGCGCAGCCATCCGTCAACACCCCAGACCCAGTGGGCGACAGGGTCATAGACAAAGGTAGCCCAGAGCAGCAGGAACGCTATAAATGCAGGGAAACGCATCCTTTCTGCGAAGGCGCCGGAAATCAGCGCCGGGGTTATTATCGCAAACATCATTTGAAAGATCATGAAGGCTTGATGAGGTATCGTAGCCCCGTAGTCGGGATTGGGATCAATGCCGACATTGCTCAGGCCGAACCAGTCCAGACTGCCGATAATGTGGTTTATATCAGGCCCGAAGGACAGGCTGTAGCCCCATAACGGCCACTGCAGACTAATGATAACCATCGCGAAAAAACTGTACATAATAGTGCTGAGAACGTTCTTTTTCCGGGACAGGCCGCCGTAGAACAGGGCCAGGCCGGGCAGTGTCATGAGCATAACCAGCGCTGCAGAGATCAGGACCCATGATGTGTCACCTGTATCTATAGTTGCTGCTGCCTGGGCTGCATCATCCGCCCAAGCCAAGGCCGGAATGGTCATCATAAAAGTTGAAAACAAGGCAAACGTCCGCAAAAAACGACTTTTCATTTTAACTACCTCCTTAATCTGAGATAAGTTAGACTTAAGATGAGTTAAACCGCCCCGGGATCCTTGCTAAATACCTCTCATTTAAAGCCGGCGCCTGGCTTTGCCAAAGAGGATTTTTATCTTGAGGCCCCGTATAACAGAAAAACGCCCTCGCGACAGTCTTATTCCTGTCTTGAGAGCGTCACTGCTCAAAAATATACATCTTCGTCTAAAAACAAAAGCGCTTTTCAAGAATTTCCTTCTTAAAAAGCGTCATCGCCAATTTAGATACAACTTTGTATCAGTGTTTTTAATTATAGAGATATTATATAAGGCAATCCAATCACTGTCAACGTCTTTTTATGAGAACTTCTGATTTATTTTAAATATTAACTTGCAACCTGGCTATATCCATACCTTGTACCTTGTCCCTAAACCCACACCCCTCATACTCTTTCGCGGCGAACCTGGCGCCGGCGGTTTCTTAAGGGGTGAAGATACCATGGTGGAGAATTTCTAATTGCTTCATTTCACCACCATACGTTTAAACACGCTTGATGTTGACCTTGGTTTCAAAATAAGGTGTTCCATTTCCCACTTTACTTACCAGATCGCGTGTTAACACATTAACCCCCCTGCCTGCTTTAATCCACCCCCCCCTGGGGCATACGACAATATCCCTTCTTTGCGCGTCGTCCAGTTTTAGCCTGGCCTTCATCTCCCCGGCCCTACTTACAATACGAACTGTATCTCCATCACTAAAACCCAGTTTCAGTCCTTCTTGTGAATTCATGCGAACCACAAGCAATTCACTCTGTTCAGACAGCGTCAACTCGGAGCCAATCCAATCGCGTGCCATAACCGACATTAAATAAAATGGGAATTCTGCGTCATCGCTCGTGGTTGGTGGCTCAAACTCCGCTAAAAAAGAAAACTTGCCCGAAGGAGTCGGGAAAATCCGGCCGGCGTAAGGAACCATAGGAGCGTCCGGAACCCTTACCGGCCCCTTAGAAAGCTCCTCAAAAGACACTCCCTTGGCAAGCAAAGGAGCTGCCAGCATGGACAACCACTCCTCCAGACTGTGTTTGAATTCACCGGCGAAGGAGAACCTTTCAGCCAACGCATGAAACATTTCGAAATCAGACTTACTCTCACCTAAAGGTTCTATAGCACGGTTTACCGGCCCAACATAGTTATGCCCAAAACCGGCTGCAATGTCTTTCTCTTCCAGGAACGTAGTAATGGGTAAAAATATATCCGCATAGCCGGCCGTGTCATCCAGGAAGTGCCCCGCTACTACCACAAACGGGGTTTTCGCAAACGCTTTCGCCACCTTTGCAGAATTAGGAGCCATGCTTACCGGATTACCGGCTGTGACAAAAATCATCTCTACAGGCGGATCCTGGGCCTTTAAGATCTCTTCCCCGATGAGCGGCATCAAAAACTTTCTGCGCGGCGGATTGAGTTCGTGCCCCATTAAATTCAGGTCATAGGGCCCGTATTCCTCAAAACCCTGACTCACGCCACCGCCAGCCACGCCAATATTACCGGCAATGGCGCTCAAAGCATCAATACTGCGAATGGTATAATGAGCGTGTTCCCACCGGTGCAGCCCCCACCCCAAAAGAATAGCGGTTGGCTTTTTATTCATAAGGACTTCCGCCAGCAACTCTATTCGCCCGACAGGAACATCACAATGGACAGCCAGTTCTTCCACTGTGAAGGAATCCAACACTTTCTTGAAGGCATCAAATCCCTCGCTATGGCGCATCAGGAAGTCAATGTCCTCTGCGCCGCGAGTTAAAATGATCTTGGCTGCCGCCATCGCCAAATAGGCATCTTTCCCGGGGGCAGGCTGTATATGGTAATCACAGATACTTCTACTTTCCGATGCCACCGGATCGATTAATATGACCGGACTGCCTTGTTTACGTATTTGTTTAATAATAGGCAGCAGATTTATATTGGTAATAACAGGGTTCCTTCCCCAAAGGATCAATGACTTACTGTTAAGATGATCGAATGGATCATGTGAAACGCGGCGCCCGAAATCAAGGTCTTGAGAGGCCTGGCCGGTACCGCCGCAAAGAGTGCCGTGAATAGTGGTAACCCCGCCGAATAAATTAAAAAATCTGTTGTTTAATAGTTTTAGCGCCGTACGCTCCCCAAAGCCCTGATAGTACAGAATAGCTTCGGAGCCGAAACGCTCCTTAATCTTATCCATCCGCCCGGCGATTTCATCCAGCGCGTCTGTCCAGGAAATCCGCGCCCAGGCGCTGCCTTTTCTGCGCAGCGGTGTGAGTACGCGTTCAGGACTGTAAACCCGTTTCACAAACCCGGCGCACTTATGGCACACTCTACCCTGATTGACAGGATGTTTCGGGTTTCCTCTTAAGCTTACGACTTTGCCGTGTTCCACCGTAGCGATCAGGCCACAGGTATTGGTACAGTCCCTCGTGCAAGTAGTAATTACTTCTCGCTTCATCGTTCATAATCTCCTATCAAGGCAAGACATCCTTACTGGCAGATCGTCCATATCAATATTCCAAAAAGACCGGCGATTTAAAATCATCACCGGCCTTCTACATCTTTGACGCTTCACATTCTTTATCTGTAAAACCACATCCCTGGCCGTTACTGCAAAGTGCAAGTCAGTATTTTCCCCGGCGAGAATTCATCCGTCTTTGTTTACCGGTACTGCAGGCCCATTCGTAAGCCAAGTCACGACAGGCGCAGTGCAGGTTTTCTATCTTCAGCGGCGGCGTGAAGAGGGGCTTCATCCACATCGTAAAGGGGTGAGGTTACCAACCCGGTATAGGCCGGCATACCGTGTTCAATAACATCCATACCTTCGAACTCTTCCTCCACCGAGACCCTGATCCCAACTGTCTTCTTCAGAGCGCTGAGAATAAGGTAGGTTAAAGCAAAAGCCAGAACCGATACCGACACAACACCCAGAGCCTGCACCCCCAGGAGTTTAAAGCCGCCGCCGTACAACAAGCCGCCATTCTGGGCGAAAAGCCCCACGGCCAGGACCCCCCAGGTACCGTTAACACCGTGGACGGCAATGGCGCCGACCGGGTCATCAGCTTTAATCCGGTCAAAAAACGCTACCGCCAGCACCACCAGCACCCCTGCCACCGCGCCAATAATTACCGCGCTTAACGGGCTGACAAAGGCGCACCCGGCGGTTATGGCTGCCAGGCCCGCCAGCGCGCCGTTCATGGCCATGCTGGGATCAGCCTTGCCGTACCTGAACTTGGTAAAGAGGGTTCCCGCCGTCCCGCCGGCAGCCGCAGCCAGGTTCGTGGTAACGGCAATCCTGGCGATATTCATGTCGAGACCTGAAAGAGAACTGCCGGGGTTAAAGCCAAACCAGCCGAACCACAGGATGAACGTTCCCAGAAAGGCCAGGTGCAGGTTATGGGCGGGCAGCACATTCATCGACCCGTCTTCGTTATACTTGCCCGTCCGCGGACCCAACACCATAACCGCAGCCAGGGCGCTCCACCCCCCCACCGCGTGGACCACGGCAGAACCGGCGAAGTCCAGCATGCCCAGGTTATAGAGCCAACCGCCGGCGGCCCAAACCCAGTGTCCCGCCAGGGGGTAAATCAACCCGGCGGCCAGAACGGTGTAGATTATGTAGGGGCTGAATTTCATCCGCTCGGCAACCGCTCCCGAAACGATGGAAGCCATGGCCATGGCGAAAGCCGCCTGGAAAAGCCAGTAAGCGTAGATGGGCACTCTCAGTTGGATGTGCTCCAGGTTTCCTTCCATAAAAAACCCGCTGGTACCGAAAAGTCCCGCCTTGTCCAGACCGTACATAATGCCGAAGCCAAAGGCCCAATAGCTCAGCATGCCTAAAGTACTGTCGGTAAAAACTTTCATGACAATATTCATGGAGTTTTTTGCTCGAATAAAACCGGCCTCTAAAAAGGCAAAGCCGCCTTCCATAAAAAATACCAGGGCTGCGCACAAAAGCACCCAGATGGTATCAATACCTGACGCCAGCTCCTTTATAGTCGGTTCCACAATAATTCCTCCTGTTAATAAAATTAAAAGCGCACTTAAAACCCTGGGTTAAAAAACCCGGTTTTAAGAGCGCCTTTGCCCGACAGGAACATTCCTGTTATTATGCTGTTAAGTACCCATCAGTAGATTTACAGGGCGTCTTCGCCTGATTCCCCGGTTCTGATCCGAACAACCTCTTCCACCGGGAAAATGAATATCTTGCCGTCACCAATCGCTTCAGTGCGGGCTTTTTGGCTGATGATATCCACTACATCCTTAACCCACTGGTCTTTCAGCACTATCTCAAGCTTCAACTTGGGCAGCAGATTAATGTTATACTCATGCCCCCGGTAAACCCCCACACGCCCTTTTTGCAGGCCACAGCCCACTACCTGACTCACCGTCATGCCATGAATACCGAACCTGCCCAGAGCCTCCTTAACCTCTTCCAGCTTTTCAGGGCGGATTACCGCTTCAATTTTTTTCACCCTTTGTGTACAACTCCCTTGTTGTTCGTCAATTTTGCCCAAAATAATACGACATATATCCATCCCGCAAAACCTTGCGAAACCGGCCGCCATCGGCCGCGATACAGCTTCGTATCATTGCAGCCAAATTAATTATATATTTGATAAAAAAGACCAGCAAGGGGTATTGTTAAAATTTTGTTTATTTAAACATATACCCTCGGAACACGTTGGTTGACCATGCACGTCACTTCGTAATTAATGGTGCCGATCCTGGCGGCAATATCATCAGCAGAAATTTTCTCACCGTTCTGCCGCCCGATTAGCACTGCTTCGTCCCCTATTTTTACACTGGGGATATCGCCGGCGTCCACCATCAGCTGGTCCATACACACCCTGCCCACGACCGGCGCCCGCCGGCCTTTTAACAGGACTTCCCCCCTTGATGAGAGCAGCCTTGAATAACCATCGGCGTAGCCCAAAGGGAGCGTGGCGATATTTGTGTCACGCTCTGTAGCGTAAGTGCACCCGTAGCTAACCTTGAAGCCGGCCGGGACGTCTTTTACATAGGCCACCCGGGCCTTTAGGCTCATTACCGGGCTGAGCGCAACCCTGCCGCGGTCGACTTCATCTGACGGATACAGGCCGTAGACTATTATGCCGGCCCTGACCAGGTCAAGGTGGGTTTCCGGCAACTCCATTATCGCCGCGCTGTTGGCCGCGTGCCGCAAGGGAAACTCCAGCCCGTTTTGGCGCAGCTTTTCAATGATTTCCATGAATTTTTGAAATTGCCGCTGTGTGTATTGTTTGTCCGCAGCATCGGCTGCGGCAAAGTGGGTAAAAATCCCTTCTATTTCCAGGTTGGGGTTGCGGGCCAGTTCCAGGGTTTCCTGTATCACGCGGGATGGCTCTGTCCAGCCAATCCGCCCCATCCCTGTATCAACCTTGAAATGGACCCTCGCTTTGGTCCCTGCCCGGACGGCAGCTTCCGCCAGAGCAAGCCCCATTTCCCGGGTGTAAACAGCTTGCGTCAGCCGGCGCCGTACCACCTCATCACACTGCTCAGGCGTTATGTATCCCAGCACTAAAACAGGCGCTTCTATGCCCGCCTCGCGCAGAGCCGTACCTTCCGCCACGCGGGCTACACCCAACCAGTCCGCGCCGTTAGCCAGGGCTACCCGGCTGACCTCCACGGCCCCGTGCCCATAAGCATTGGCTTTGACCACAGCCATGACCCGGGCTGTGGCAGCGGTAACCCTGCGAATTTCCCGCATGTTCCCGGCAACCGCCTGTAAATCAATTTCTGCCCACACCGGAAACGGCTGCAAATTCATCCACCTTCTCTACTATGAAAATTACAAGTTCCCAAAAGGCAATAATTAACTAGGCCTCTTAAAAGGGGTTAAACAGTAAAGCTATTTGAAGCAAAGTTACCCTACAAAAACCTTAAGCAGCTTCGATCTTGACTTGATA
>NZ_QFGB01000069.1:0-18929 GCF_004369245.1 Pelotomaculum sp. FP
TTTCACGATCTGCTTCATTTGCATGCATTTTTCAGCTTCCCTAAGAGAAAAGAGCATCCTGATAAGCTCTTCTGCCCTCATGATGCTCTTTTGCCTTGCCGACTCTTTGCTTATCTTAATGACATTGTCCTTGTACCTGACGTTTTCCAGTCCAATAATACATCAGACTTTAAACCCTGGTGCACTAATGGAGGGTTTTATAATGAACACAAATTTTTAATAACAGTCAACCGGCTGATTAGCTCATGTGCTGATTGCTCGATGCTTCTAATCTTGGTAAGCCACTCATTCGTGTTGTAAAAAATGTTTTCTTCATCCGGCGGCAGCTCATTTAGTATACCGGTCAGCCCTTCTCTTATACCCCTGTCGTAATGGCAAAACATAGTGTAAATAGACATCAGACTGAACCTGGCCTTGCGTAAAGCCCGGATCACATATAGCCGCCGGATTTCATGCTCCCCGTAATAACGATACCCGTTGTCCTGGTTACGTGGAACGGAAATCAAACCATTTCTCTCCCAGCTTCTGAGCATATCAAGGGTAATATCCAACCGATTGGCTATATCTTTTGTTTTCCAAGACCGCAAGTCTGAACCGGTCAGGTTATCGCTTACGGCCGCCCATTCCTCAAGGAACCGGGCCGCAATCTCGGCTTTCTCCCGTTCTGCACTTACCAATGCCAGGTGTTCTTGCGCCGCCCGCATCGCTTCTTTATAGCTGCCGGCAGCCGACAGACTGAGAACAGCCAGAGCTTTTTGGCGTATGACACCCCCGAGCCATGTGCTTCTGTAAGCCGTTTTTACCAGGAGCACATGTTCAAGATGCAGCTCGCCGTACTGTCTATAGCCGTTATCCGCTCTTGGCACCGGCGGCAGGAAGCCAAGTTCCTCGTACTGCCTGACCGTATTGGGATGAACTCTGCATTTTTCTGCGATTTGTGAAGTTTTATAAGTTTTCATATTAACATACCACAGGAATTACATGAGCTGTTATGATAGCTTGCATAGTTTTATTCTGTCAAATATCTTGCAGTCCTGTAGAGTGCATAGCGAACACACTTTACAATACGAGTAAGTTTGTCAGGTTGAAGCCCATCCTTAATAGTTTTCATATCCTTTATATAGTGTGTACGCTGTATAAGTCGAAGAGATTGACAACCGTCTATTACTTTCATCATTTGAACAGCGTCTTTCATAATAGCTTCAAACTCATTCGTCTTATCTGGCTTTACCTGATAAATACTAATTTCCGAAAATGACATCCTCCTACCTCCTCTAAATTTCTGTTTATCTGCGTGTTGTATAAACAATAAGAAATTCACTTGTGTTTGTTAAGATTCCCATTATTAGCCTTTGCTAATAGACATATGTTATCTCCTTCAAATCAGGTCAATACTATTTGTAAGGAGATGAACATCTGATGCAATCTAATAAAACTTGCCCATTAGTTGAGCAGTACCTGGGGTATCTCGTTGTTATAAAAGGCAGGTCAGAAAACACGGTTAAAGAATACCAAACGGATTTACTTATGTTTTTTAGCTTTGTCATGATATCTCGCAATATGCCTACACCTGATAAAAATTTTGCATGTGTTAACCTGAAATTCATTAGAACAATATCTCTTAACGATATGTATGCATTTATAGCCCATTGTCAAACTGAACTACATGCTTCCGCCGGTACGAGAGCAAGAAAAATCGTATCTATCCGACAATTTTGGAAGTACCTCAAAACCAAGGCTCATCTTATTGATAACAATATTGCTGAGGAATTGGAAACTCCTAAACTTCCGAAAAGAATACCCAAATACTTCAGTCTTGAAGAATCCGTCAGGCTTCTAATTCAATGCGAAAAGTCCCCACGGGATCATAGCATAATAACTATTTTTCTTAATTGTGCTTTGCGTTTATCTGAATTAACGAGCTTGAATATCAACCAAGTAGATAATGATGTTATTAGTGTAATTGGAAAAGGGAACAAGGAACGTAAAATCTTTTTAACTCCTGCTGCCAAAAAATCGATTAATGAATGGTTTAAAATCCGGAATTCACTCGATGTCCACTGATGCACTATTTATTTCAAGAAACAATAAGCGTATGACAACCAGGGCTATTCAAAATGTCGTTAAGAAATATGTGATTGCATCCGGACTTGACCCTAAATCCATATCTACCCATAAGCTCCGTCATACGTCAGCTACCCTTATGTACAAGTATGGCCGCGTCGATATACGATCTCTCCAGCATATTCTGGGGCACGAGAGCGTAGCCACAACCGAAATATATACTCATATCGATGAACACCAGTTACAATCTGCGGTTAATTCAAATCCGCTGGCTATGATTTCCACTTTAGCAGGAATTGGTGGGAATTCTTTAAAACCCTTAAGAATACCCATAAGCGGATAATATTTTTCGTTGCCAAATCCATTAGCATCTTCGGCTA
Source organism: Pelotomaculum sp. FP (assembly GCF_004369245.1). Taxonomy (NCBI): domain Bacteria; kingdom Bacillati; phylum Bacillota; class Clostridia; order Eubacteriales; family Desulfotomaculaceae; genus Pelotomaculum; species Pelotomaculum sp. FP. The sequence goes on from NZ_QFGB01000069.1 coordinate 2,445, forward strand.
TTTCTCGAAATCTCTTAGTATCTGTATCACCTGGAAAATTCATTTCTACAAAACGAATAGCTAATGTTAACCAGTCCTCATATTCTTGCCCAGAATAATACTTCCGATTTGACTATTTTTATGGCTTCTCTTTGCTGCCTCTTCACCCAGCTTAATAAGTTTAGAAATATTCACATTAACCCTCCACGGTCAATCATTTTAACTTCCCATTATAGACAATATGCTAATTTGTAAATAATAAGACGCTACCTCAATGCTAATTTTTTAGATATTTTATAACGATAAATATTGCATGATGTAATTAGGGCTAATGAATGCATGTATGTTCCTTAGCAGTGCCATATGTCTTTGCTTAGCTCAATAATTGATATGATTGAAAAATTCCAAGTCTAACCCATCGATAACAAATGCTTTGCGCAATAAATCTGGAGATACAAATTCATCGTATTTTCCCAGGAACGGGGCTTCCGCTTCATCCAGCAATTTCAAAGGATCAATTGTTTGTTCAGCAAGCCGTTCAAGTTCCCGTTTCAATTCCTCGGCGCTGCATTGTCCTGCAACTGTCAGATAATAAGGCTCAGTAGGTAGTATTGTGCGCATACGTAGTGGTTCTTTCAGTATGAATTTCAGCACCCGGACCAACGTGCGGAATTGCCTGCTGCCAATCCAAGGCAGAATAAAAAGTGAATCTCCCCCGGCGTTTACCACAATATTTTTCAGTAAGCCTGTTTCATGGGCGAGCCTTCGGGCCTTTTCCAGTCGCTTAACGGCATTGGGCCGCAGGTAAGAATAGATTTCGTTGCTATGCAAAATATCCCGCATTTTTGCCACAACCCTTGTATCGAGGTCTCCTCCCGCACCCAACCACAAAGTGTCGGATCGCCCGCGGATAGGTTTGACGTATACCGCCTTATGCCTGCTGTCCACCTCAATGACCCGCCAGGAACGTCCGGCAAGCGTCAGTGCATAACCCGGCGGCGGTACTGTCGTAATGCTGCCGATTTCTTCGGTGCCGGAATAAACTGCATGTTCTTCTTCATCTTTGAATACTGCATAGAAACGAAAATTATTAACGACTTTTTCTCCAGTCAGGCCTATAATTAATCCACCATCATCAACACGTTGTATGTGATCGGTTTGTAGTAAATACCTCAGGAATGTTTTGTAATCCTCAGGCTCGATCTCTCGGAAAGCAGGCAAAGCCAGTACTTTAAGCGCAAGATCTCTTGGCGTAGCTTCGCCCATTGCTTTAAGAATGCTCATTGTCTGGTGATATAGCAATCCGATGGGTTGACGGCGCAACGTAAAGGGTTCTATCCAACGATCTTTCGTGTAAAGTTCTATTACCGAAATAGCACGCAACAGCGTCCATGGAATACGTGAAGGGAGTGGTGCACTTTCATCTTCCTCCTCAGGACAGACAAACAGCATTTCTGAGGGTTGTCCGCGTCTTCCTGACCGTCCCAGACGTTGTACAAAGCTGGAGCAGCTATACGGTGCGCCTACTTGCATTACCCGCTCAAGATTTCCCAGATCGATGCCCAGTTCCAATGTCAGCGTGGCCGCAGCCACGGCAGGCCCCGGTCCTTCGCGCAATGCCGCCTCCGCCTCTTCACGCAGCATGGCGGAGATGCTGCCATGATGGACATAAAAAACATCGCGTTCACACCGGCGGGCGGCAACGGTTCGCATTTCCCTCGTCACTTCTTCCGCGTCCGTCCGGCTGTTAGTAAATATCAGTGCTTTTTTGGTATGTGTGGCATCGTAAATATACTCGTAGAATGTGGCCCGTGCTTGGGCAAGTTGTTCGGCCTGTTCGGTATCACGGGCATCCGGCATAGAAAAATGCTCAACCGCAAGACGCAATCTGCTGCCGCCTGAGGGATTGGAAACCGCTACACCGCGCGATGTTCCTGCACTAAGCCATTTCTTTGCTGTTTCATAGTCGCTTAACGTTGCAGAAAGACCGATACGGCGTGGCGTGCAACAGGCCATGCTTTCTATGCGGACAAGCTGACATAAAAGCTGCGTTCCGCGATCTTGTCCCATGAATGCGTGCACTTCATCAACAACTATAAACCGCAAATCACCGAACAGCTGTGGAATTGCATTGGGCCGGTTCATCAACAATCCTTCTAACGATTCCGGTGTAATCTGCAACATGCCGGAAGGTCGTCGCAAAAGCTTCGCTTTTTCATTCTGGGATACGTCACCATGCCAGTGCCATACGGGAATCCGCGCTTCGCGCAAAAGGTCGTTTAACCGCTCGAACTGGTCGTTAATCAAAGCTTTAAGCGGCCCGATATATAGGATACCAACACTGCGGGATGGATGCTCATAAAGCTGAGTCAGCGCAGGGAAAAGTGCCGCCTCCGTCTTGCCGGTGGCTGTAGCTGATGCTATCAACAAATGGTCTTCGGTATCCATCAACACACGACAGGCATCGACTTGCACACTTCGCAGCTCTGTCCAGTTATTCCGATAGATATATTCCTGAATAAACGGCGCCAAGCGGTAAAAAGGGTTACTCATAGTTCGAACTCCGTCAGGAAGTCGCTGACCTGGTCCGGATCATCTTTTGCTGCCTCCACCTTATGTCCTTCCATAAGCTGTTCAAATGTTTTATCGGGGTTCTGATACAATATGTCCTGTATATCCATAAAGTCACGAATAACCTCTCGTGGTGTCAGCAGTTTCTCCGCCCCCATTCTCCCAACGGCACTCTCCATGAATACCACAAGCTGTTCATCGGTAATTGGACTTTCATGATGGTAGTGGGTGCTGTATAGAGCACGCAGCTTTTGCAGAAGCAAAAGGATTTCCTCGTTAGAGAGCATTTCGAGCTTGAGTGCAGGTGCAGCCAAATTTCGTAATCCATTTCCGGAAAAGCGCCCCTCCATCAATCGGGAGCGCAATGCTTCATAGCTGTATAATCCACGTCGTTCATCCTCGACAAACTGAGGCGTCTGTCAACAATCCGTCAGGTGTGTCATCAGGGCGTACGGGTATTGATGTAACCATTGTATCTTCCGGCATAGCTTTTATTAAAGCAGGCGCGTGTGCGTCCATTTGCTCTTCTGTGTTCTCTATCATCAGCATGCGCTGTGTTTCCTCGGCCTCTGCTGCTGCACGAGCCAGTTTATTAGCGTCTATGGTAATTTTCTCCTGTACCTCTCGCTTTTTAAAAAACTCACGCTCCATGTATGCATCAATCAATTCGCATAAGTCTTCTTCCAGATCAATGCCGCGCAGCTTACTTGAAAAATCTTTGATTTCACGCAGCTTGTTTTCCGTATGGCGTATGACTTGTGCCAGAAAATCCCTTAACGGCGAATGTGTGCTTAGGGGTATGGCGTTTATCTTTATCGTACGCGGCTCTCCCGCATACAAAGCGCTTTGGAACAGGTATCGCTCACGTTGCACATAACCAGGGTTGAACATTTCTACAATACGGCGGCCTTGTTTTTTTTCCAAAAAGGCATCGACCAGTGCAACGGCTTTAGGAATATACTCATCGCATAAAGAGGCATGCACACTTTGATAAAACTTACTGCGTGTAATATCATAATTGGCGGCCTGCGACAGCAAGGGCAGGTCGATACGAAGAGGCCTTTCTCCAAATTTCATTAGCAGTAAATTATCCAGCGTATTTTGCCCAACCGGACAGCCGCACATATTGGAAATTTCGGCTGCAGGAACTTCAAGATCATGTGCCAGGATAAAATCGTTTACCCATGCCGCTAAATACCTGTCCAGTTTAGGAAACAATGCCCGGTACGCGTGCCAAACGTTCATTAGCTTTTGATAGCCTTCAAGAGGCGATTCACAACCCACAAGGTTAATCAATTCATAAACGTACAAAAAAATATAAGACAAGTCCGTATTCGGATATTCACCGCATCGTACCCTCGCGCGCCAGTAAAAATACCACTGTGATTGGGTAGAGGTCATGCTTTCGTATGTTGGCCAATAGGTCATAAACGGAGTAAATCTTGCCTGTTTCACCGTCTTGGTTGAGAAATTTTGAGCCTGCTCCACAAAATACTGTTCTCCTGTCCGGAAGCTTATGCTTATTTGGGGCCGAAACCCAATGTTCGTGGTTAGGGGTTGTCCAGTTCGTTGTGGAATGGGGACGCTCTTATTGGGTACTGTCTCACCTTGTAGCTGAATCTCGGCAAAGGTTTGCTGCGTTTTTAATGCTACTTGCTTAAACACATACGGCTTGGGCAAAGGGGGCAAAGGCTTAAATGGATTGATAATCAGGCAGTCCGTTACGGAGCACCTTGTGATGCTCAGTAATTCCTGCTGAACAAGCTGCGTTTGATACCTCTTCATATATTCCATATCTGAATACAGGGCAATACGTATCCTGGCCTTGAGTTTTTCAAGAGACGCAAAAATCTTTGTGCTGTTGCTCTTAGTCATGGTGTCTGGTTCTATCAAAACAAGGATATCGAATTTTAGGGATGGCGGCACCTCGTTTTTGGTTATGGAATTGGTTGTTGCAATAATAATTAAGCTTGATTGGACTGGCGCAGAAGAATCCTTTTTGCTCCCATCCAGCCAGAGTGGTGACAGTGGTTGAAGGCCCAGCAGGCGTTGTACTTCTCCTTTAAGAAATGATTTCCATGTGCCGCAAGCTGCCATTACAAGCTTTGGAATATCATCACCCGTAAGCACGACGCTATCTCCCTGCGCAAATATGCGCTCTACCAACGTATCATACTTTTTGGGACGCAGTGTATTACCGTCCCACACATAATCTTTAGCACCATAAACCGGCCGCAATTCACCGGTGTGCATTTCACGCTGTAAGGCAACGTGGTCCTCAGTTACATCTTTTACTGAGATCCATAAATATGGAGTGCCATCATAGCTGTAGGGGCACTCCACACGAATGCCGCTGTTTATGAGGGCCGGCACATCCTTTGAAAGAAGTTCGACAAGCTGATGGCCTACCACAGGACCATGCAGTGACTGAGAGACAGCATCCCCTACTGCCACATGCCACATGGTATCTCCGGATAGAAACCAACCGTTTTCTGCTAACACAGTTACACCTTCTGGAGGTGTACAGAAAACTCCGCCTTCCCTCTCTGAGAAGGAAAGTATAAAGCTGGAGGGTATATCTACCTGTTTGATTACTTCTGAAAGCGCATCACATCGGTAAATCGCATGTTTTTCGCCAACAGCTTTTGTCAAATGAAAAAGCCATGCACGTACCGCCTCAACATCTTGCGGTTTTATTTGCATAGCTCCATTCACATCTTTAACGCTTATTGGAAAATGCAGTCGACTAAACCTTGACAGTGCTTCTCCGATGGGATAGGCCTCTCCCTTTCTTTCGGTATGTAGAGTAAACATTGCAGTAATGTTGCAATAACTCAACTTAAAAATAATAGGTTTTTGTGTAAAAAGATTAGATATAAATGATAACATGGCCTGCTCCAAATGGGGGTTATTTCATCTTATTATATCAATAAATAAGTAGAAAACTGAAGGCGTTTAGAACCAGAGAACATCAAGAGTTCAGCGTTTATGAATAAACGGAATATTTGTTTACCAACAAACTACCATTATGCCCATAATCTACCTCCATACTATCAAAACTCGTTTTCATGTTTTTTGAAAAAGTCATAATATATACGTACATTTTCCAATTCTGTCCACCGTTTCACATCAACCGGGCTTTTATCAAGATCATATATTTTAGCTCCACGCATGGCAAGCAGAAACGGAGAATGCGTGGAGATAATAAACTGACAGCCAAAAAACCGTGCAGAGTCCTCAATAAACTTCATTAACTCCATCTGACGCATTGGCGAAAGACTGTTTTCAGGCTCATCCAATATATAAAGACCATTTTCACCTATTTTTTCAGTGAAATATAGAAATGCACTTTCCCCATTCGAATATTCCCGCACATTATCAATCAATTCATTTCTTACAAAACGGGACTGCGTTTTAAATCTGGCATTATTTACTTTTTTAAGTTGCTCGTAATCTGCTATAGATTTCATCTGAAAACTAGAATATTTTGCATCCAAATATTCTTCAAAAAGCTTTTCCCGTTTTTGGTCAATTCCTCCATTTAAGTTACGGATATTCAACATATAGTCAAATACATCATCACTGGTAATTATTCTGCTATTTTCAGGGATACTGGCTTTAAGGTGCATCTCACACATATTAACATAGTCAGGAAAAAAATTAGATTTATTATAAATAGTGTCACGACTGATTCCTGTTTTTTCTGCTATAATATTTAATGCAGTTGATTTACCTGAACCATTTCCGCCATATAAAATCGTTACTGGCTCAAAATCAATTCTTTCAAGACCATGTTCTGATAATATCTTAAATGGATAAAAAGAGTCATAGCACGTTCTTTTTACCTTTTTTATGAAAAAGTCAAATTCCATATCCCCATTGGGAAATGTAAAAAGATTTAAATAAACCATTCTTTTCTCCTAAAGTATAGCATTATATAAACAATCGGATTCTGCCTCCGTGGTTTAAACATAATGGGGAGTTTAAATTGTCCCACCATTATAGACTACCCGTAGCTAATAGGAGAAACCCAACTCGGTGTTATCTTTAATGAAAATTGCTCAACTTGGGAATGAAAACTGGCTCGCTCTTTGCAATGCTGTTGTAAGATCTCTCATTAAAGCGTTTAGCATCGTAATAGAAAGAATCATATCCACGAGAACCTCTCTCAATACGATCCTGCTCATCAAAAAAAACATCCAAGAGTTCTAATTTGGTTTTGTATGTCTTTTCTTTAGTATCTATTGATTCTATGTAATTCAATGTCTTTTTAGCAGAATCGATCATCCCTTGTGTACTTGAATGTGATCTATGTGCGCTATAAGTCTGCCAGTGCTTTGCCCAACGTTTTTGGAATTGAAAGATTTTTTTATACTCGGTTTCTTTTTCGTACATATTAATCTTCTCCTAGTTTATCATAAATGCAGATGGAGTGAATCAAGGGAATTTAAAATTATAAACATAATGCGAAACTCACAAACCATTTGCTCCAACAAAATAATATGCTTATTATAGCTAGCGGTGTCCACTCCGGGATTTTCTTTCTGCGTATAATATTAAGTCAATTATTAGTAGTCAAGTCAAATTCAGCCGAGCACTCATTAAATGCCATTCTATGTACCGGAATATTTAAAGTTGCAGCAATTTCAGTCAGTTGTTTAGAATGTTCCGGAGAACATTTCATGCCAATGAAAATTTCTTTTGGATTTGCGTCAATATATGGCATTTCTTTTGCTATGGCGCCTGTTGTGCATCTAAATTCATTTTCATAGCTCCAAGAGACATGCTTTAAATTACATAACAGCAACGTCATATAAACCATGGACAAGTCATCAATCATTATCTTTTTATTACCAACCACAGATTGTTTTTCTATTGCACTGGTAAGCATATTAGCCTGTTGTTTCATTAAACTAGTTACATCAACACGTTGATCAGTGTACTGTACGGGAAAGGTACAACTTGATAACACCATATTGTGTTTCATATTATACGAAACACAGAAACCCGTATGATTATTAGAATAGTGCGCCCACATAGGCATTGAATGCACACCGTTTGATGTCAACGCTGTTGCTTTTATAAATGAAGTGAAATCATCGATTAGCTTTCCACCGCTGGATGCTAACCTGTCAAATTTTTTTAGTTGATTTGCATCATAGTAGTAACCTTTTCCATCAAAAGGGTCATTAAAATCTTTTACATCAGACAAAAAAACTTTACTTTCCATTAATGTCTGAAATTTCTGGCTGTTCAGTTTTTTATCGTCCGTCAATGAATAATATTTATATAATACATCTGGAATATACAAGCGAGTGATCTTATAGATTTCTTTAAATATCACATCCTTAGCTACTCCATCCGCCATATTCATAATATATATTGCTTTAAGATAATCCATAGGAGTTTCTCTACGCCATTTTTCGATATCAAAATTTTTTTCGTCTATCGGCTGTTCCGGAATTGCATAATACAGATCTTCAAGCTTCACGCGTCTCACCCCATTTTTATCTCGTGTTACATTTTCTTTCTATAAACAAAATGGGCAGCTGATAGTAGTACCATTAAGTGAATTCATGGAATAGCTGCATAGTATACTGTTGTATTCAGCGCATTTCTTCACTTGCTTGCTTAGTTACTCGAGAGACAATATTGCGATACTCCGTCGGTAACTCGACCAATAATAGCTGAATATTGTTAGCAACCAATAGTCCAGCACTTTCATCTTTGAAAATATGATAGAACTCCGGGTCTGTCATTACTAAATATCTATTCAAAGATTCAGTTAAGCTGAGAAAATAACATTCAGCGAATGTATTTCGAATCTTCGCGTTTGGCTTATTATTACCAGATGTAAGCCCGCTGTGGTTAATAACCTTGGCCACGATTTTCCCATCTGAAGATACACCATCAAAAATCTTGGATTTTATACTTCCAATACGTACAGACTTTCGTTCTAAAGTAACACCTAGCACCTCAGCCGCTTTGTTAATTGCATACTCTGAAACAATCTTCAATTCTCTAGTATTTGCCATTGGTGTTTCCTCCAATCAGATTTTAAACATTAGGGGAATCTTAACAAAACTGAATTCTATTTATAATCATTTTGTTTGATTTCTTCCAGTCGACGTATCAAGCGATAGTAGGTAACAAAAAAATTATTATTACTGTCGCTAAAGTTAACATCATTTGGAACAGCCAATAAGGTTTTCATCATTGTATGATAAGTTGAATTTAGAACATCCTCAAGAGATAACATAAGATCAACAGAAATATCACTCGCATAATACTTGTATAAGCTATCAATCCCATTTTCGGTTTTTCTGATGCACTCTGAAAGCCACTCTCTTACCGTAAAATAAACAAAATTATCTCGCGTAGTCCGACTGGCATTTAACACCTGGACTTTGTCTGAAAACCTGAGATTTAATAGTTGATTTAATTCATCTTCTTTATATTCATCACCAGTGTGGTTTTCAAGATATAGCTGTGCAAGACTTGATATGCTGGATCTCATATCTCGGATGATTCCATTTAGGCGAGCAGAGATACATTGACGCACAGTTAAATCTCTCTTGCTATTTGGAATGTAGATTTGAGTTATATAAAACATGAAGTTGATAATATATCCTATTGAAAGTTGAAACAACAGATTGTACCAATGTTCTGCCCCTGCAAATAACTCCGGTAAATTAGTGGTAAAGATATAAGAAGTGATAATAATTACTGAAACAATAAAAAATGCAAAAATGAGAGTATTCCTTTTTATAAATTTACTTATTGCTTTCATAAAACATATCTCCTACTGCTACTTAAAATATCTAAATGCTTCTGCTATCTAAATTGCGATTGTCTAAATTTTGTCTGGTAGATCCGGAAACAATGAACTACGTATTATTGCTAAAATATTCAGTTACATTAACTGCCGATTATTAGCCTTATCCAAAGCTCAAGTATAAGCGCTCAAATGTGTGCCTAATTTGAAACAATTAACATAAATAGCGCTGTGACAGCATACTGAGATGACCAAAGCAGAAAACGTAGTTCCTTACACGAAACAATTGGTCATAAATATATTTCAAGTAATCGACGGCTTGTTTCAAAAATAAGCCTCGATACTTCGTTTCCCTTTATCAAATTTAACTCATTCAGACAGTGAGTTAAACTTCTCTTGAGTTTCTCAACCGTCTTTATATCCGAAATGAACGGAGCATCAGATTCTAATAATAATCGGTCGACAGGAACTTTCTGTATTATCGACCGCCCGTTTGGAGAATTAAGCATATACTCATTGACTGAGAAAAAGCAGCCAAGTTCTATGGCTCTATCGAGTTGTTTTAATGTCCCTGAATACCAATGTAAGATACAATTATTATGTTTTGTACAATCGTATTTTTCCAAAATATCCAGTACGCTTTTATCTGATCGGACGGAATGAATTGATATTATTTTCATCGGTGATCTTTGACACCACCCGATTATTTGTGAGAAAACATCAATCTGACGCTCTTTGGAATGATAAAACTGCTTGTTGAAATCTAGACCAATCTCACCAACAAATCTAGTTGAGTGAATATATTTCTCAACAAGAGCAAGCTCATGGATTCTATCGAAGACAAGCTGCGGATGTAATCCTAAAGCAACTTGGACATTAGTGAAACCAGTAAGCTTTTTCTTTTCAACCTCATATGCTTTTGGCGTTGTTGTCATAGTCAATAGATTGATTCGTTTCTCCAGAGCCGCTTTGCTGAATTCTTCCATGGATTTCATCAAGTCTACATGGCAGTGCATATCATAAATATCCATAATCGATCACCACACCATATCTGCTCTATTCTTCTTTTTGTGTCTAACTCTCACTTTGGGAACTTTTTATAATGAAATCATCAACTTCCAACAGCCCTCTTTGATATACATCCGATAACTTCTGCAGATAATCGCCCTCGCCTGAAAGAGGACCGCTCTTGTGTATCAGGATTTTAGCCAGTTGCGGTTGCCTTTTGATTTTATTAATAGCAATTTTGAAAGAACGAAGCTGCACACCTTTTCCTTTTGCGTGATTAGCAGCTATTTCTGAAACGCTGTCTACTAAATAAAGGGTGCTGTCTTTTTCCTCCTTGAATGCCTTATTCATTGCTGCCCTACGGATGATACAGGGAACGCAATACCCGCAATGTTGAGGAGCAGCACCACTCCATCGAGCTTTCTGCGGGGAAGAACAGGAAATTGAATCTTGTATCACCTGCAGGAGAAAATCCTTATTCAAACACTCGTCAGCCATTTCACCTTTTGTCATATACCAGTATGGATTTCGAACGGATAAATCAATCCCTAATCCATTTAGCACCTGATTCCACGAATCCAAGTAGAAAGGGTGTGTCGTCCGTGTACTGTGCGAGCCGATACGCAGTTCTTCCAATGGGACATTCAATGCAATCAAGCCATTTTCGGGAACTTCCAGGGTCGATACACCCTTCATCCCACTCATGGCAAAGATGCCAAACGCTATGAATAGAAACGATCGGCTTCTCGTTGTGTTTTCATTCCCTCCGCCTGGAAGCAGGTTCTTCTCAAAGACCATCCATAAGTCGAGATATAGCGGATCAAGATCGGGATATTTACCTTGGAGATGAGCTAACAGCTTGCTTTGGGCATTTTTTGTATGCGCATCACCCGCATGGCTTATAAGAGCGGTTTTATGATGATTTTCCAAGTGATTGATCGTCCCAATCAAGCTATCCATTCCGCCGGAAAAAAGGGTAACCGCGTCAAATTCCGGTGGGGGAGTTTCATCTTCAGGTTTCTCCGAAAGTTCCTCGTCTCTTTTTCTGAACGATATTGTCCATCTGTCTCCCGTCAGGAAATTGAGCATCCTTGTAAACAATCCTCCAAGAAGCGTCCATTTTTCAAGGTTATAAACAGGTATTTCAATGGCGATTTCTCTTGTCCAGCTGTCTTGTGAGTGGAGGTTCCGAGAGATACGAGTATCCGCAAGATAGACCAAACCTGCAAGGGTGAGAATATCAATGCCATCTTCTGTTGGATATACACCATTCTCCTTAAGCTTTTTCAAGGCATGACCTATTCCATATTGCAGGACGTTGTCATCGCCCCTAAAGGGTATGGCAACTTCTATGTAATCCTCTTTGTTCGTAGTTTCAACTTCTTTGTGAACATAATCGCCGACAAGAAAATATTTATTCACACGCTATTCCTCCAGTCCTGATAAAATATCATAAGCTGTGCGATAAATTGAATCCACTATGGCTTTTGTTTGTGATGTATCTATGGAACGGATATCTATATTCAGCTTGGAAACCGAATCCGAAACCGCTCCCTTTATGTAGTCCTTGAGTTGTCCCTGAAGGCTCTCGACTTGAGCGACATCATTGGGCAAGGCGAATAATTTGTTCCCGATGTCATTTACAAGCCTTTCCTCAATAACATTAGCCATGTAGATTTCTGTAAAAGCAAGAAACTCGGAAGGAGTTAGAGATTCAATCGTCTTGTCCTCCCAATCAGGCAATGCGGAAAGCGCTTCGATATAAGAGTTTCTGGCAATTCCTTCATCAGTGCTCCCGCCGTCAGGACAAACAAAGTCCATTATACGGAGCAAAACATCAGACGCTCTTTTCCCAATAATATCCCCAAGCTTATAATCTCCGCTTGTTTCCGAAACGCCGCGATTTACGAAACTGTTGAATACGGAAACCAGGCGGGCAGTGCTGTCTCGTGCCGAACCCAACCGGGTAGTCGCGTTTTGCGATCCCCCTAATGAGTGCCGAACATAATTAGATGTAGCCCGATGTAAACTTCCGCTTCTACTGCCACCGCTATTTACATATCGCGTAAAATTACTGCGAGGAGCTGAAAAGCGTTTGGGGTCGGCCGGCTGAGGTTGTGCCGGTTGGGACTGTGCTGGTTGAGGTTGTCCTGGCTGTTGATCACCATCATTATCACCCAACCAGGAAGGTACCAGCGGCGTATTGCCGTTTTGTCCACGGTTACTTGTTGATGTTCCCATTTTTCACCACTCACTTCCGCGTATTATTTAAAGCCGCCTTCACCAAGCCATTACCCTCTTTTGACAGGATTTCATAATACTTACCTAAACGTGATTTCGGATTTTCGGTGGTTATGCATTTATCCCATCCGCTACAAATCCAAACTCCAACTCTCTTACAATCAAACGTTTCGATTAATGCAATTAAGGATGGCTCTAAATCGCTATGGTGTGAAACAAGCGCCTTGATGCCGTCAATACCTTTCGGCATCATAACAATATCGCCATTCTTAAGAATCTTTGATGACAGAACCTCAAAAACTTTCCTGGCATCCGCTGGAGACAATGACTTAATCTCGTCATTGGCACTTGCTATATTCATTGTGCCGCCCATGAGCTTACTGATGAGAATCCGTAGCTGATCAGACTTAACCTGATCAAAGAAAAAGTCTTCTTTTTCTTTACTGGCAAAAAAGTATGGACGTAAATCAATTTCACCCAATAAGGGTTCAATGGATGCCCATGCGGTAAGATCTGCATTATTTTCCCATGGTTCTAAGTCTTTGTTTTTTTCAGGCTTAGGGATCACAGACAGAGTTTTCGTTTTTTCTGATTTTTGCTTTTCCGCATCCTCAGCCGATGTTTCCGCTTCTTTTATAGGTTCCAGTAGCTGTGTTTCAAAGATGTGAAGCAAATCACACTTTCCGTTATCATCTGTTAAAGTAGCTATTTTCTTATATTCGTCGACAAAGAAATATTCCGCGAGCATCATTTTAGCCAAAATGGGGATTTGAATGGAATCTCCAAAACCTCTTGCTTTAGCAATTTTATCCCGCAACAGCAGCATGTTAATAAAACGCTTGATTTTTCGCGGATTACCTTGGGTGTTCTTTGCCAATATGTCCGCTATCTGGTTCGATACGGTTATTTCATTTGATAGAGAAGAATATGTTTCGCCGAGAGCTTCTTTAAGCTGTTCAATTGTGAAGCCTAAATTCTCCCACGGTTTCTTCATTTTATCAACCGCGACCGTCAATAGCTTATTAAACTCCGCGCTATCCTCTTTTAAACATGACCCTATCAAAAGTAGAGTTATATACATTCCGGATTCAATTTCGCCTAACGCGGGAATGCGAAACGGTACTTGAATCAATTTTTCTAAGTAACGCTTAGAATATTCAAACCCCGTCCGGATGTCGCCGTCATCGGACAGATCAGGGAAGTGATTGCGTACCGCGTACTCAATCATAGCTTCATCCGCAGCTATAACGAAGGCTGTGGACTTGGAGAACATAAACAGGCGAACAGCCTCTAATGTTTCAATTGTGATCTTGGGTAGACATCTGTCTAAATCATCTATGAGAACCACAAGTTTTTTAACCTTTGATTCTTCCAAAAGTTCTTCAAAAGACTTTTGAAATTCTGAGAATTCCTTTGCCAGAGAATTATCTTCAAACACTTTGGCGTCTGTGAGATATTGGCCCACACTTTCAATGGCAGTCGTCACTTTTTCTTTATCGGTTACTGAACCTTTAAGATTATCCATCAAGTTGCTTAATAAGCCAATGGGAGTAATACCAGTAGCGGCAGAAAAAGCTACGCTACCTGCGGCTTTTGCCACACTGAGCCAGTTGATGTTCTTCCAGAGTTTTTTTAATATGATCTTTGCCTCTGCGGATGGTTTTCTTTTTTCCGTTAATTCGGAAACAATCGCGCTCATCAAGGCGATCTTAGCGTCTTCGAAGCCTTGATGCTTCCATCCGTTGAAGCGAATGCACTCGATGCCATCTTTTTGCTCTAAAAACTCATCCTCAACCATTGCTAAGATGCTCGATTTTCCGGCGCCCCAATCCCCATGAACCCCAATAGAGATAGGACGGTCGTCACACTCTTTAATGAGTTCGGCGACTGTCTTTGCGATGGCGCGATTATTTAGCATATCAATTTTGGTTTCATTATCTGATAGAATCATACCGATATTTATTATCCTCTCTTTTATTGATTAACCTCATAAAGTTTAAATTGTAATAATTGGTGTTTTCGCCTTCGTCTAATAGACATTAGCCATACTATGGATAATAGGCATTTGTGGCATTATCCCATATTACCATGACATCTCTAGGAATTGGTTTTAGTTTCATTTAAACTTTTTAACAATGTTAATAATGGCATCTCCATATTTATTGCATTTTATATCCGCAAAACCTTTTATTTGAATTAATTCCCCATACGTTTCTGGCATTAGGGAAATAATCTGTTCTAGTTGATTATTGTTATATATGTAGTATGGCTTTATGCCTTCTTCGCGGCTTTTTAAGAGCCGATATTCACGCAATTCCTTATAAATTGCTGTGTTCTCAATTGATACCGGTGATGTTAGGACTGGTTGCGGTTGCTCTTTCTTAACCTCCTCGGCATGGTTCGCCTGCAATGTTAGGCCATACTTTTGCGTGTAATCCACTACATTTTCTTTATGATGTGCTGCCAATACTTCAGCAACTCTAAACATACCTTCCTCGGGAAACCAATATCCGTCTTTATTCGAATCATGCAAGTTTTTCATATGCGAAATTAATTGGTCACAACGAATAATTAATTTTTTAGTGTCTGCTTTTGCATACTTCATATTTACGATTGTTTTCGGATTGGCAAAAACTATAATGGAATGTAAAAGGTCTTTGCATTTTTTTTCGGTCATGCTTGTCATGTCATTACATAATATATGTTTTATTAATTCCAAATGGCGTTCATTCTGCACTATTGGGCTATAAATACCTTCTTTTTTATAGATTTTACCCGCGGAATTTTTAAAAAGACGGATAAAGTCACCGGTATTTGTTACCTCAATATCCCCGGTCATTGTTTTGCATTCAATAATAAGTATAAACTTGGTATCAATAACAACGTAATCAATCTGCGCGGTCAAGTCTTTATATTCCAAATACAAGTCACGTAAAATTAGAATAGGCATATAACTGTGCTTGAGTTCATACGCAACATTATTTTCACCACTAATGCCATAAGAAAGTATTTTTATATCCTGCTCAATTTGCTTTGATATTTCAGGCGGAGCAGTCTTTTTTAGTTCCTCCATTTTTTCAATCTGTGCCTGTGCGTCACATTCATCCCTAATGAAAGTAGGTTCCTTTATATTAATCAGCCTGCCTGATATGGTTTGCTTGAGCACATCAAAAAACGTCATTATACCACCCTCAAATACAATTTATTTTTCAATGATTCCCTTAGGGCTTGATTTGGAGGACATCGCATAATCAACTTCCACTAATAGTTGGCTATTAATATCTTGATTGAAGCCAACAAAGTGTAACCGGCTTAAACCGGGAACCTCACTAAGCAGTCACAAGATTAACAGTCACGCCGCCTTAAATGATATGCATTGATGTCAACCTATTTCTTGAAATATTCGACAATTCCTCCTTAAATGAGGAATTATCTTTGAATAGGACGGAGATAGATATTATTGGAAATGCGCTGACAAGGGTAGCCAATTTTAAAGTGTAGTGTGCGGGGATAGGCGGCAGCCAAAAAAATAGGCCCGCTCACCTGGCATGTGCGGCTTGCACACGCCCAGATGAGCGGGCTTTTGGGGAAAGGCATATATACTCTGAAATTCATTCGTACAAAATTACATTAGAGCTGCGCAAGTGCGGCGCTATCGCGCCCCCACACCGGCTGGTATTTTCATGCTGCGTGGTACCGCGTGTGGCGGCATGCTTTGTTTTTTCGTAGAATAGGCAGGTATTTTAGCGCGTTTAACCTGCATCAAACTTCCACTCCTTTTCCACCTCGTATAATAGTATTAGAACCACCGGACAACCAAAATTCCAATTGAGGGAAATATGGGTAATCCAGATAGGTTCGGGAACCGGTTCCCAAAGTACGGGTACCGAGACCAACAAAAATCATTTGCC
>NZ_QFGB01000070.1:0-18796 GCF_004369245.1 Pelotomaculum sp. FP
GACCACCCTCTCAGACCCAGATATTGTAATTTTCTGGGCTTAGTTTGTTATATTCTTTTGTCTCGCATAATGAAATATTTTTTCCAATTCTTTTTTAAAGTGGGCTTGACATTTTACCGCTGGGCTTCTCATGCACCCCCAGGGGCTCGTCACCTTCCGTGAGGTCCATGAATTCCTTTTCCTCAACACACAAGCTATCACTGCCAAGCATCTCCCGGCTTTTTTGCTCCGTGTTTGCCGCAGCTTGTTCTTTGGCGTCGAAGTCGCGCAGGCTGACCTGGACCGGGCTCAGCTCAACCAGCACCTGCTCGTTGGGCTTGAATTGCTTTAGTTCTAAAAGGTTCTCACCGGTTAGCTCAATGTCCTCCAGAATCACCCGGATGGACTGCGACCAGCCGTCGGAAAGCACCCGGTTGACGATTTCGATCTTCTTCACTCTCGCTGTAAAGTCTGCTTTTCTCATCGCTTACTCCTTATTTTACCTTTATTTAGACAAGCCTGCCGCTAGCACCGTGACAGCAGAGGATGGAAATCTAACGATGTGGGTGCATTTCTATGGGGTCTGTGCGAATGAATTCGCACCTACATTTTTTGGAGATGTGCCCTTAAGCTCTTCCCTTACCACCACTTCGGCCCGCTCCACCTGGTCAATCTTGCGTTCGGCCAGGATGCGCGTGACTTGCCGTTCATCCACATACGCCACTTTGTTTAACCCGTCCACAATAGACTTGACGCAATTGTCCAGATCAGGCAGAGTCCCGGGCCGCCGCCGGCCGCCCTTGGTGTAACCTTTTGCCTGCGGGTTGAAATACACGGCGATTTCCATTTCCACCGTCCCGGTCGCCGGGCTTGTACACGCCTCTTTTCCGGCCCTGGCCACGTCTTTTTCGTAGTTTTCTGTTTCCGGTGGCGTGTATAAGATCACGCTGCGCCCGCGATAGCCGATACGGGGGCGGCCTTTGGGCACTGGCCGGCCTGGTATGGTTATTTTTACTTCGTTCATAGAACCTCCCTTAAAGGTATAAGGACCTGATAAATTTTCTTTTTTTACTTTCATACGCATCTTGCTGACCGGCTTGTCCACTTTCCCGCAGGCTTCTCACCGGTTTCTCCCGGGGGATTTCAGCGACGGTGCGCACACCCGCTTTCTGCCAGTTGACCAGGATACCGCCGGTGTAGGCCAGGGTCCGCTTGTTCTGGAGGGCGGCTCTGGCCAGGGCGGCCAGGAGCAATTCCTCTGGAAATTCACGCTGCCATTTGATTAACTGGCTAGCTTCTAACGGTGAAAGCGGCCTCCCGAATTCTTTGGCAAAGCGCTCTGTCAAATCAACGACTACTACTACCTTCTTAAGATCTTTATTCTTTAAATTCTTAGGCGCTTGGGAAGGCTTGCCGCTGTAGGGCCCAGGCTCCCTCACGAGTACAGTCCCGGGTACAGGTACGGGTACAGTTTCCGTACCCATAGGCGTACTCGAGGCACTCTCCAAGGGTACCGTCGCCGTACCCGGTAACGCATCAACCAGCGTCATGGCTGTGTTTTTACCGGGTACAGTTTCCGTACCGGCAGATGGTCGCGATGCGCTCTCCACGGGTACGGCAACTGTACCCGACTGGTAATCCTGCCAGTTGGCCACACAGACCTTGACCCCATAGAACGGCTTGGCCTGCAGCTTGAGGTAGCCGTTTTGCTCCAAGTATTTCAGGGCGTTTGAAACAGTGCTTTTGCTCATCTGCCGGCGGGCTTCACCGAGGACTTGCCGGATATGCTCGTAATTGAGCCACAGCTCTCCGACTTCCAGCTCCCGCGCCCGGTCGGGACGGGGGGCAGCCTCCAGAAGGCAATAGATCCACAGCTTGAAAGCCGTGCCCGGCATCTTTAAATGCCCGTTGTCTTTTAGTTTTCGCCACAGCTTGATCCAGCCCGCCAATGCTTTAAGCCTCCCCGCTGTTTCATTCGGACGCCACCAGCTTTAACTGGCAGCCAAACTTTGTCCGGGCGATGTTCTCCAGCGCCCTCGCCCGCCGGAAGATGGCGCGCGCCCTGGGCTTTAGGTGCCGGGTGGCCACCTCCAGGTCCTCCAAGTCTTCAATCAGAAAGTAGCCGCCGCCCTCCGGCCCGGTGCTGCTGCCGATGGGCAGGCCCCGTTCCACCACCAGGCGGTAGATGATCTCACGAATTAACCTGTCATCAAGGCAGGCTACCCTGGTCAACCACCGGCGGCTGATGGCGTTCTTGTGGCCGGCCGGGATGCAGTCGAGGACTGCCTGCTCCCGCGCGCTTAAACCCTGGCAAATAAGCTTGTCCATTTTCACTTCCCCCCTTGCTTATCCTGAAAATAACATTCTCCGGCTGCCTTATAAAAATGTAGAAATGTGTCTCTTCAGCATATATCGTGAATTGCCCCGCCCCCTGGTTGGACCGGTATGGAGCGAGGCTATTCAGTTGTCAAATAGTTCGTTGGCGGGTCTACCAATTTGGTAGTATTTTGCTCATACAATTCCTCTGTAGTAACCCCTAACGCTGTGGCTATTACATCAAGTTGTTCCGCTGTGATTTTACACCTGCCCGTCTCCAGGTAGTGATAGCCGATTCCGGTCTTATAACCAATCTTTTGAGCTATTTGCCGCTGTGTTAAATTCTTTTGCTTGCGCAAACCTCTGATTTTTTCTAAATTAACCCGGCGCATGTTCCTCACCTGCCATTTCAGTAATAAGTTAAGCATATCATAACCTACCATTATGGTAGTTGTCAATACAGCATTTCCATTACGGTAGGTCTTGTTTTATTTTTTTTCTTGTGCTAAGATAAAACTACCAAATTGGCAAGCTAGATGGGATGATGGAGATGACACTTGGCTGGCGACTGAAAAAAGCGAGAGAAAGCAGGGAACTTACCCAAGTAGAGCTGGGCAGGCTTATTGGCGTTACCGATGCGACAATCAACCGCTACGAAAAAGACTTAAGGAGCCCCGACCCGTCCACGCTAAAAAAACTGGCAAGTGTACTTGAAACCTCCGTTGATTACCTCCTTGAAACTGCAAAGGGACCAGACCATGACTTTGAGCAGCTATGGCCGGAAGGGATCAAGGTTCTTCGCCGGGCGCATAATAAGCTCAGCGACACTGAACGAGAAAGAATGTTAAGGCTAATAAATGCTTTTATCAAAGAGGCGGAAGATGAGGCCGAGAAGGGTAAGAAGTAGCTTTGCCAGGTCAAGGGCCCGGATTTATTTGAGAGAGAGCGGCATTACAAGCCCACCCGTCAATGTTATCCAGTTAATTGAAAAACACGGCAGAATAGTGTGGGACCTAGACGCGGGCAATGGCTTTACAATCTATTACGAAAAACTGGATACTTACTGTGTATTTATTAACCCGGAGACCATGCCGGGCAGACTTAGCTGGACTTTGTGCCATGAATTGGGACACATCGTCCTTGACCACTTTAATAAATATGACATGGCTAACCTGACCCCCCGGGAGGAAAAAATTCTCAACCGGGAAGCGGATATATTCGTCCGTGAGCTGCTTATGCCGGAGGATTGGGTTATAAAGTATTATTATCCACCTGTTACAGTGCCTCAAATGGGGGTATTGAAAGAGAAATTTGATGTATCGTGGGAAGCAATCAGTTACAGGTTCAATGAATTAGGCATATGTAAAAAATTAGATATAGACGAAATGTTTTATGATTGGGACAGCAAGGGAGATAGCATAACGTATCTCCCTTACAATTTTATTGAGGACAAAAAACCGGTTAATCAGTATGTTATCGAGGTAAATTATTGCACTTCTATGAAGCCGGGGAGGGCCATCGCGATGACAGTTCCATTTAAAATCCCTCGCAATGACGTAAAAATGAGATTTTTGGAGTGCCCTGTGTGTGGCAATAATAGCTTTTCTTATGACGCAAGCTTTTGCAAAATATGCGGCCTTTATCTTTTCAACGACTGCCTCCGCTCTCCATACGACCCCAGGAGGGATTACGAAGATGAATGCGGGCGGGCCAATGTTGCTAATGCTCTTTACTGTGAGCACTGCGGCGCCAAAACGATGCTTTGCGAACAAATGGAAAGCCTGGGCTATGAAGTTGAGAAGATTAGAGAAATTGCTTTAGCCGGCGAAAACGAGACCACAGTCCGGACAGAGCCGCCGCTAAACGAGGATAAAATTCACAGATAGCGGGCATTTGCGCTCACAAAAGACTCACCCACTGATAATTTTGCTGATTTCTTCCGCATCAAGCCCGCTTTGCCTGGCCACAACAATCGTCAGGGAGTTAATGCTTTTTTGCAAATCCTTAATCACAGGCTCTATCTTGATCAGCAGGTACCCGGCCACCACCATCGGGAAGCCGTAATTGGCTGCAAGTTTGAAGATTTCCTCCACAGGTTTCCCCCCTTACACTATCATGGCTTGCATCGGTTTGCTCTTGTATACCGCGTCGGCAGCATGGGCATCTATCATGTGCATATTTCCAATCGACCTATTTATGACCGCCATTTCCGGTTTCCTTGCAGGAAAAGGGAGGAATCATCCTCCCTTTCCGGCACGACCGTCAAAAACGGACCCTTATGTACAAGTCTTTGCCATCACGAACAAGAATCATACTCCAATTGGTATAATCCCCCTCATTAAATGAAGTTTTCCTGCTTTGCAATAATCTGATTCTTTGCCCCTGGTACTGGATACATTGACGAAAAAGGCCATAGCAGGGGAGTGACTCCCCACGTCCTACGACATACCTTTTGCCACGAACTCGTGGTCAGAAAGGATCCCATGGACGTTATCGCAAGGCTTGAGGGCATATGAAGAGGGATGGTTCGCCAAATCTGGCAATGGTCATAAAGTATACACAGCCGGGGGGGAATACCTTCGCAGAGAGGTAGAAGAATTAAGCTGGAAATCGGGGTGATATAATCTAATTAATGCCCCCAATCATCAATTTTCCAAGAATCGTATTCCTTCTCTTTTATTAAAAAATATCTCCACGATACTTTACTGTCAATAATACTCATTTCACAAGCAAACAGTATGGTGTTCCGAAATCCGGACTACTCGTTTAAAAAATGAATATCGTGTTCCGTGCTTTCGTCCGTATCAATCAGGAGGTCTTCCGGTATTCGCAGATAGAGAACCGTATCACCAAAGAAGTAGTCCGTTCTTTTCATAGAAAAACCCGTGCCGGTGAACTGAGCCATAGTGAAGTCATGATAAAACCAGATCGTTTCCAGATGAATCCTTTCCGGCTGAAGTATTTCTAACTGATTATCTTTCAGCCGGATATCCGGCGGATTAGCCAGCGTTAAACGGTTTGATGATTTTGGGGCGTAGCTTAATACCTCCAGCTTGCCGTCGCGGACATCTTTTCTCTCCAGGACAATGCGAGTAGAATACCGTTCATAATCAGGGGCTGTTATTTTCAGGCGTTCTTCCTGATAATCAAAACTCCACCGGGCAATGATCTCCGCGCCTTCGTAATTGTCCAACCGGCCTTCATAGAACGCATCGTAAAACGCATTGATCTGGGAGTCATGATAAGAATACTGTCCCGGCCCGATCTCAATAACTTCGAACGGCTCCGGCGTACTAGGTTTCGCAATCGCGTAAAACACAGGGACGGAGACAAATAAAAGGGCCATATAGAAGCCGACCACCAGGCGGGTCTTACCCAGCGAAATGCGGACTTTGCTGAAGGCAACAAACGCAATGATAATCAGCAGAAGGAGCAGCAGGGTTATCAACGAAGCAATCAATGCCATTTCCTGACCTCCATTCTATTGAAAAACAGAATTACACATCCAAAAACGATGGACGATACAAGAACAACCTTCAGGGCGAGGAGCGCGTGGGAACCTTCTGTGGAAAAAAACTCAATAGCGCTGATTAGTGTCCGGGCCTGGCCGGTACTTCGGGCCTCCATAAACAATGTGCCAAAAAACAAGCCCGGTAGCAGCACGACAAAAGCAGGGTGCAGTTGCGTCAGCATGCCGATGAGATACCCAATGATGCTGAGAAGCGCCGCATAGAGGGTGGCGGCGAAGATGCCGCTTAGTAAAGCCGGCGGCGCAATCCAAAAGGCGGGACCGGCATCTACCCCGCCATGGGAAAGGAACATGACCACACGCAACAGTAGGCCGCATAATGTGGCGGTAACCCCGGCGATGACGGCGGCGGTGAGCAGAAAGGCCAGGCTGGAAAGGTGGCTGCTCAGTCGGTTTGAAACAAAGGTAAAATCCGTTTTGAACCCGTTGTTGGCCATACTGATTCCGATACTGAAAGCCCAGATTAAAGTAAAGATGATGATCATATCGCCGGTGACATATTTTATGGTGTAAGATATGCCCTGACTGCTGCCCCCCGAGGTGACGCCCGCACCATTAAGGGAGAAGAGAAACGCCAGCAACTGCACTGCAATCAAGGTGTAGAACAGGCCCGCGTGGGCTTTTGTCTTATAGTGATACTGCGTTTTTGCCACGGCAAGTATGCTAGTTTCGGTCAAAGACATCATCGATCCCTCCTTTGTTCCGCGCTGTCAGGTACATACAAAGATCGTCGGTGGCTACTGGTGAAATCGCCACGCCTTCGAGGCGGGCCTTTTGCAGCTCCTCTTCTACAAATTGGTTGCGGACGGCCATATACACGCTGTCCTTCCCCAGCTTTTTCCGGTATAAGACCTCGGCTTTTTCGGCCATCTCCGCAATAGTTTCCTCTTTGCCCTGCAGCCCGACGGCGTATTCTTTCAACTCATCGATAGGCATATGCAGGCATTTTTCGCCGTCCTTGATCAGTAAAAGATCATCTAAAATGTCGTTGATTTCATTCAATAAGTGACTTGATAGAATGACGGTACGCGGATACTGCATAAAGTCTTTTAACAATGCACGGTAAAAATCTTTCCGCACCGCCGCGTCCATGCCGGTAGTGGGCTCATCAAAGATGGTCAGCGGACAGCGGGCGGCGAGGCCGAGAATCGCATTAAAGGCGCTGCGCATACCTTTGGAAAGCTTGCTGTGATATTGCCCGGGATGCAGATTGAAGTATGTGAACAGCCCCACGGCTAATTTATGATCCCAATTTGCATAGAAGCGGCCCGCGGATTCCAGAATTTCACCGAGATTCATTGATGCAGGCAAGACCATGTTTTCATCCACAAAAATCATGTTGGCGGAAACCTTGATATTGTTGAATGGGTTTTCCGAGAAAACCTGAATACTGCCTGCATTAGGGAGCAGGTATCCGGCAATCATCTTCAAAAGTGTAGTTTTTCCGGCGCCGTTTCGTCCGATTAGTCCGGTGATTTTATTGGGTGCCAGTGTGAAAGACAGGTTGTTGATCGCCGTGGTTCGCCCGAATGTTTTTGTCAGCCCGCTGCAATCAACGACATTCATTGTGCTCCCTCCTCCTTTGCCTGAAGTTCTGCCGCTATTAGCATGTTAATCAGGTCGTCCTTACTGACGTTCAGGCGCTTTGCTTCGGCGACCAACTCCAACACCAGTTGCTTTAAATTGCGTTTTATTCGTTTGCTACGAATGGCCTCTCTGGCGTGGGAGGATACAAACATGCCAAGCCCTCTTTTCTTATACAAGAGTTTTTCGTCGGCCAAAATATTCAACCCTTTGGCAGCGGTGGCCGGGTTGACGTTAAACATGTCCGCCAATTGGTACTGGGAATACATTTTTTCATCGCTGGCGATGTTGCCGTTTAGAATCTCCATTTCAAGCCATTCTGCAATCTGGACATAAATCGGCTTTAGACTGTCTGTATCCAGCAGCAAACGCTCACCTCCCCATCACCTGCTGGTAGCATAGTGAATTACCACTGTAATGCACTATACTACGGTCTCTGCTTTGGTGTCAATAGAAAACTGCTGATAAATCATCCTATCTCCCCCTGGAAGACCGCCGGTTTGACCGAGGGATTAAGGTTGCAGGATGAGCATTTCGTCCTGCGCCATAAATGTTGCTGCACAGTTCAAAGATTACTCGGCACAAGAAAGGTACTCTTTTTAAATAGCACAAAAAAACCCTCGATATTCCTTACGAAGTTGAATGCGGGCGGGCCAATGTTGCTAATGCTCTTTACTGTGAGCACTGCGGCGCCAAAACGATGCTTTGCGAACAAATGGAAAGCCTGGGCTATGAAGTTGAGAAGATTAGAGAAATTGCCTCAGCCGGCGAAAACGAGACCACAGTCCGGACAGAGCCGCCGCTAAACGAGGATAAAATTCAGCTGTAAAACTTAAAGGAAATGTCCGCCTCTATATCTTCATAGATAGCGGACATTTGCGCTCACAAAAGACTCACCCACTGATAATTTTGCCGATTTCTTCCGCATCAATCCCGCTTTGCCTGGCCACAACAATCGTCAGGGAGTTAATGCTTTTTTGCAAATCCTTCATCACAGGCTCTATCTTGATCAGCAGGTACCCGGCCACCACCATCGGGAAGCCGTAATTGGCTGCAAGTTTGAAGATTTCTTCCATCGTTTTCCCCCCTTACACTTTCATGGCTTGCATCGGGTTTGCCCTTGTATACCGCGTCGGCAGCATGGGCATCTATCTTGTGCATATTTGCAATCATCCTATTTATTGACCGCCATGTCCGGCTTCCTTGCAGAAAAAGGGAGGAATTATCCTCCCTTTCCGGCCGGTTGCACATCCATATTAAGCTCCGGCAGTGCTTTTAAACAGGCGGCGTATAAAGATCAGTCGTTTCTGTAGAAATGATCTTAGCGTCATATTTGCTGACCAAATCGCCACCGGAAGTGGTGAAAATGTTCTTCGCGATAACCAGGTCCATAGCCGTTTCAACCGCAGCAGCTGTAAGATCTGGTTTGGGATTGTCCAGGCTGATATTGACGGTATTGCCTGTCTGGTTCTTAAAACTCATCCGCAGGGTTGTAGTTGTCGCCAATGAATTTCCCTCCTCTCTCAAGTGTTACGAGGTATTTTTACTTAAGCTTGGATCAATGCAGCATTATCCACTCTGGTAATACCGTTTAGTTCATAATCCTGCAAAGCAGCAAGGGCGCCTGCCACATCAAAAATGTCTTGATCTAGCGCAGCTGATTTGACATTGTTCAAACTCTTGCTCCGCAGGATCGGGCTGCCGCTCTCGCTATCGCCAACATGCAGTACCAGCCTGAGAACAGAGTTTCCGGGCACTTTAGTGACTGCCATTTCATTATCCCCCCCTTGCAGCTTTATTTGTGGGCAGGTCCCAACCGGTAAGCAAGGACCCGCCAAAACAAAAAGACCGGCAGAATTTACCGGTCAGTTATAGTATACCAATCGTACGTATGTTCGTCAAGCATTAATTCTTGTTTTTTTACCCTACGGGCAAAGTCTTTTAGCTCAAGGATTTTCCCCTTCTGTTTGGGGAGTTGTTTGGTGACAATGCCTTAACCGTGGCTTTACTGGATCGGATAACGCACCATGCTCATGTTATCATCCCCTTCATCGGTGAGTCCTACCGGTTTAAGGAAAGCAGAGAAAAACTGGAGCTAACAAACTAAAGTACGAAAAGTAACTGCCTTAGGGTGGTCAATTTTTTGGCTGTCACGGTGGTAAACTTTTCGCTTGACACTACGACCCGCTGGCTATGCAACTGATTGTATGCCCACCGGTATACTTTCCAGTTGTGGTACACCACAAGCTGGGCACACTCCTAATCCTCAATGACTTCCTTTAATAACAGCCTTTTTTCAAAAGCGCCCCGCTCTGCAGCCTTTTTCTCCCGCAGGCTATGAAAATCGTTGATTTCAACACCCTTATACTTTAAAATGGAGTAGATTACCTCAACCAGGTCAGCCAGTTCATCAACACTATCGCTAGCCAGATATTCCTGCAGCTCTTCACCGAGTTTCTGATCAAGAAATTCCTTGTAAGCTTTATCAGTAAGCCTCTCAACCACGGCCC
This sequence comes from Pelotomaculum sp. FP, assembly GCF_004369245.1. NCBI lineage: Bacteria > Bacillati > Bacillota > Clostridia > Eubacteriales > Desulfotomaculaceae > Pelotomaculum > Pelotomaculum sp. FP. The sequence goes on from NZ_QFGB01000070.1 coordinate 9,919, forward strand.
TCTTGCCGCTTTTTTTAATAATCTCCGGAATCCTATCCCGCACAAGCTTGTTATATGTAATGGTTTTCATTTATGCACGCCCTAGCTATTCATAATATAAGTTGAGATGTTACGGATACCCGTTGCAGCAAATCCGCCCGGTGGCGCTCACGTAATTCCTCATCGAGTCTGCCCCACCGCTCATGGTTCAAATCCTCCCAATGCCCTTTATACTCAGGTGGTCAAAGATTGACATAAATATAGCAGGGCTCCGGAATTTAACTAAATCCATGCCCTGCTTTTTTTATTTATACATAAACAAATGACTGGGGTTCAAAATTCAATCCAAAGTCAGAAAGACTACGTGGCTTACTGTATTTTTTGACATTGCCCAAACGGTAGGCAACCGCTCTTTCCTTATTATGGAAATACTGATCATAAAAAACCTTTGTTATACCCGCATATTCTGATGTAATTTGCCATACTTGCTCGGGTTCATCTACAATGATCTCCATTACTTGAGCCTCACCAACCACTTGCATGACAGGAGAAGTTGCATAAATAATAATCTTGTCAACATCCTCACGACAGCGCACTTTTCTAAAATCAAACAATTTGTTCCCATTCATTATATTTTCCACATGTTCTGGATTAATCGATAATAACATTTTGCACATCTATATCACCCATTTCTAGTATACTAAAAAATTCCTTTGGAGTGTACCTTATATTATAAGGGTATTCTTCAAAAAGCCCGGCTTGTTTTAAACTATTAAAATTAACATTGTGCCCCTTACCAAAGTAACCATTATATAGCAGTTCTAATAGTACCAGGTTCTTTTTCTTAGCGTAAATACTATTTAAGGACTTTTCGTCAAATATTGTTTTATTACCAGCCAGACTGACAAAATCGTCAACGCTCATTAATGATGTATTTGATCTTTTCACTACAGTTAAACTAGCAATCGTGCAGAAGGATGTTGCAACAGATTTAAAAGCAGCTCTTCCTTTTGTACCGGTATATTTTCTATAAATTATCACTGGTTCGCCTACTTGATGATGCATTGGTGAAGAAGGCGCCCCTATATATACCTTTAACACACCGTTACCTGCTGTTTCTTCTTCAATCTCATTTTTATTTCCTTTTAGTTCGGAGTAAGGGAATAAAATATCATGATATCTGTCCTCGATAGGAATCATGCCGGCTTTTTTAAAATTTGGTTCTATAAATGGAAACGATTTAAAGGGATCTGTATAATCAATATGTTTTCTACTCTTAAGAAATACGCACTCACCTCGTGGATTCATACCAACACATACAAATCCAAATCTTTCAAATAAATTTATCAATTCTTTATGCTTCTTAAATACTGTAAGATAGATTTCATCATATCTTAGTTCCTGCCATTTCCAAAGCGAAACACCAAGTGCACCTTCTCCTAATCTCTGTACTTCTAAACCTCTCTGCTAAACGAAAAGTGCCGATCTTTATTCGCGGTATTGCTGGTAAGATTTTATCTATTAGTAAAATTTGCTCATTCTCTTCTTTGAGATAAACAAATGAACCGACCCCACGATCATCATTGAAAACTAGTGCACGCTCACCTGCTTCTCCTTTTTTCTTGAACCATGTTGTAAATTCCTCATAGTCTGATTTAAGCGAATCGAAGAATACGTCTCGCAAATCAACTTCTGAAAACTTGCGCCACTCAAACTTACCAGCCATTGTAATACCCCCTTATTTATTTTCAATGTGGACTATTAATTGCTGAAATTTCAAGTGGTCAAGTCCCATATCATCAAAATAACCCTAATAAAACCGCTTCATTTAAGTTTTTAACATATTTATATAATATGTTTAAATCATTCATTACCATCCTTCCTCAACTTACTGCCACTGCTAGCGTTTGGACCATTTCCTCCACATCAGCTTCCATGGGAATGGCCATCAGTACCAGGTTGACGCTTCTTCTGCCGGCGTTGAGAGCAGCACGGTGGTAAAGCATGCCACGTTTTTTCAAGGACTCCCAGGTATGCTTTTGGCAGGGATACACCAGGCAACTGGTTATTCTACTGGCTTCGGACAGTGTGGAATAGGCAAGCACTTGCAGCAAATCCGCTCGGTGGCGCTCACGTAATTCCTCATCGAGCCTGCCCCACCGTTCTTGGTTCAAATCCTCCCAGTGCCCTTTATACTTGGCATCAAAGATGATCGTCTCCTTTTCACCCCGTGCAGATAAACGCTCCAGAGTTAAATCCGGCAATAAGTATTTTTGGGATCCGATATAAGGCGGGTCCCAAACCAACGGGGCAACAGTCTCCCTTTTGCGGCCCACGTGCAGGACACCCCCAATGCGCCTGGTAAGCGCCGCTGCAACGGTTTCCATCCAGGCTTCAAAAAACTCCTCCATTGGCATTACCCAGGGCAACCCCTGCATATCACCGAGCCCGGCCAACCCCCTGTCTTCAATAGCCCATTCCATTGCCTGCAAGCCATCATGGAAAACCCTGGTACGGACCGAACCCCGGTACCAGGCGCCCAATGTTACAGCGGTAGGCTGTTTCGGGATAACACTTCGCACTCGCTCCAGCAAGGATTGGCAGATACCGATTAACTGCAATACAATAGCCCCGGCATTTCTCTGGCCTTCTAAACTAGCCAGCTGTTTGCGCAGGGTAAAATGGACCGCCGCCTTTAATTCTCTGTCATCTCGCAGATCGGGATAACGGCAGGGCACATCCAGAAACCGGGCTGCAGAGATATTGGATGTAATATAACGGGACCACCGTATGTTGCCGCGTGGTGCCTGAAGGTTTGACTCGGCTAACTCAAACCTTCTTTCCAAGCAATCCAGCAGTTCCTTGATACGCAAAAGGATAGTTGTCGACAACACCCATTGAGGAATTTTACGGTCAGAACGCGGCAACAAGGGCAGTTGCAGTAAAGACGGGACTACCCGCCACCCCATCTTGCCAAGCATTGAGCCGATGCCCGGCCAATCAAAACGAGGCTTAATAATGAGCCCGTAATCCGGTTTACCTGAGGTAGGTGATAACAGTGGAATGGCACCTACCCTCGTGCCGGTTTGAAGAACTACATCTACCGAGCTACCATCATAATCTAACCCAGCCGAAATACCGAAATTCTTAAGGATGCCCTCATTTTGCCGGATGAATTGCTTTGCCAGGCGAGCCGCCATGGATTGTGGTTCTCGGGGCAGATTACCTTTTAGAAAGGAAACGGCCGGAAGGCAGGCCATAGAGGAGTCAACAACTTCAAAACAAGGGGATTCACCCGGTTTTATCGGTACAATGGGGTTTCTATTAACACTTCTGCGTCGTTTCATTGCAGCCTTCATCCCTGCAAGCTCTCTATCCATTGCAGATAGGCATTGATCGGGTCGGCAAAGCCTGCCACATAACCCTGGATGAGGTATTCTTCTAAGAGCGGCGCCAAATTTACTTTAAGATATCTGGCAGCTTTCGCATCGTCTTTTTCCAAGAAATATGAATGTCCAGGTACCAGGGCTAAAGCGTCATCGCTGGCATATTCAATAAAAATGGTCACCAGTTCCATAAACGCCTTATTCATTAGCTCTCCGGCATTCTCTTGCACCACTTTCAATTGCGGCCAGAGTTTAACAAAGGCAAACCTGCGCCGGACAGCAACATCTACAATGGCAATACTACGGTCAGCACTGTTCATGGTACCCAATATGTAAAGGTTATCTGGCAATTGGAGTTTGTTTTGAAAAGGCTCTCCAAAATCATAAGGCAGCTCTAATTCTCTTTGTTCATCAGAGCGTGATTCCAGTAGAAATATAGCTTCCCCAAGGACCTTCGCTAAATCGGCCCGGTTAATCTCGTCGATATGAAGCAAATACGGCTTGCCTGGGTATTGGAAAGCCATATTGGCTGCCTTCATTAAAAACCCTTGTTGTGGGGCAAAGCGGAAACCCATGACGTCAGATGTTTGCACGGGTGCCAAACCGCCCACAAAATTCTCATAGGTGGTGTTGGGGTGAAACTGAATGGAGAAACCATTACCTTTATAGGCCTTATGTAAAAGTTGCAAAGCCATGCGAGTTTTCCCGGTCCCTGGAGGTCCCTGTAAAACAACAAAGCGGCGTTCCTGGAGAAGCTCATATACCTCCTCTTCAGTGACGTCCGGCATTAAGTGGGTAAAATATTCGGAGCGAATCCGCGCACCATCTTCTGCAGCGGATTTTAACGGATAGATGCCACGTTCTGCAAACATCAAATCCAGAAATGCCTTCAGGGCATCCACAGTTGCATCTAAATTGCCGTTGGGGACAAAAAAACCATAGATCACCTTGCCATAGCGTTCAAAGACGAAATTGTACTCTGGGAAAAGTCGCTTGATGTTACCAGGCACATCCAGGTCTATCCGCACCGGATCCTGTTTAGCCCAAGCAACTAGATTACCCTGGCCATATTTTTTATTGAGCCAATTACAAATGGCTGAGACTTTCCGACCGTGGCCGGGTCGCGCCAGAACCTCTTCATCGGGGCTTAATCCCTGCGTCCCAATACTCATTGCCAACATACTTGGGCCATCGGTGATGGGAAATATACCAAAGCTCATTCCTCCATAGGAACCAGAGTCAGGGTTGGAGGGATGAATCAATGAGACAAATGGAACCCCGGTCCCTCCTTTAAATTCAGGGGCACGAAGGGTTACTACCTTATTGGCCTTATCGGGATAACGCCCCCCGCTGGCACCAAATATTTCTGCAAAGGCGCTTTTAGCTTTATCTGACCAGCTTTCAGTTCCATTGTCGTGAACAAGATTAATTAGTTGATTCATATGTATCCATTCAATCTCCTTACTCTGAAATATGGCCAGCATATATACACGGTTATTAATGTTAAAATCCCTTCATCTATTTCCTCTATAACTTCTTAAGCAGACCAATCACAATACCATTAATTTGAACCTGGTCAGGGTTTAAATTTATTGGTTCATACCTTGAGTTTTCAGGTATCAGCAGTACACTGTCACCCATCTGCATGTATCGCTTCAATGTCGCTTCATCATCTAGCAGGGCAATCACAATCTGTCCGTTATCCGCCGTAGACTGTTTGTTGACAATAACATAATCACCCACATCAATGCCTGCATCCTTCATGCTATCACCAACCACTTCCAGCATAAATGTATTTTTGGGCTGACTCATCCAGGTTAGCGGTAGCGTGAAGCGATCCTTGATTTCCTCATTCACTTTTAAAGGGCTGCCAGCTATCACATCACCCAAAACAGGAATGTCCATAACTTCAACATCTGGGATAGCCAGTTCTGAATCCCAGCGTTTTAATGATATAACTCCAGGCTCTTCACTGTCGCGTTCGTAAATCATATCCGGCTGGTTGCGGTAGCTTTTATAACAGTACCTTTGCAATGTATCCGGCAACATTAAATTATTAAAACGTGGCAGATCCTCTATCTCGTCTAAATCCCTGTCCATAATTTTCAAGCTGTGGCCATCCGTAATTAAGCAGTACCGCACCGTATCTAACAACCGCATATAGGAGGCGGCCTGTTTTTCTGCATCAACAATACCCGCCCGGTATTTTTTAGTTTCTACCAGTATGTAGGGAACCCACTTTCCCTGGAAATAAATTTTAACAATAATATCGGCAAATCCTTTCCGGGAAAAATCCATTACCGGATATTCCACTTCCAGCATTTCTTCTTTATAACCGTATGAATCTATCAACTCTCTCAGAATCCACTGCCGGATCGTCTCTTCTTTTGCATAAACATCCAGGATCTTATCCTTTTTTAGATAGTCAGTTATACTAATCGGGTATAGAGGTTTGAGGCATGTATTTCTCCGGAAACGCAGATAAGCAGTGTCGATCTCCTGGATAAAGCGAGATGGTTTTTGGTGGCTGCTCAGGTAGAGCAAATCATTAGCCCGAGTCATACCGACATAGAGCAACTTCCTTTCATCAGACTCAAGCACTTTATCATCATCTTCACTCATTCCTCCAGTAAACGGGATTACTCCTTCATTGATGCAGATAATCAGTACTACTTTAAATTCCAATCCCTTAATTGAATGCATGGTGCACACCTTCACCATATCGCTTTCAAAATTCGGGTTGTCGCGGTCTAAAATCTCGCATGGCAACTTCTGTTGTGCTAGATAATGCTGAGCTTCCTGAGCTATCCGCCTCTCTTTGGCAATTATGCATATTTCCGAAAGCTTATATTCACTTGATAGTTCATGGATGGTCACTTTTATATGATCCAATTCTTCTTTTAAAGTGGCGAAATTCCGGTAAATTGGATAATGGCCTTTACGGTCCACTAGCAAAGGCTTGACGAAATCGGTGTCGTTCTTCAGAGTTTCATCTTTTTCCTGCAGCGAATAAGCCGCCTCAGAAATCTGGGTGGTTGTCCGATAATTTTTGGAAAGAGTCCTGCTTTTACCGCTCATATCGTAACCCAGAGTAGTATAGCTCCTGCCCTTACCCAACCAGGAGTGCGTATAAATGCTCTGCGCATTATCGGCAATAAATGTAATGCTAGAATAAGGCTTAGGCTTATAGATGCGTTTAACCATTTCCAGCTGTGCCTTCGTCAGATCCTGGCTCTCGTCAATAATAATGTGGGTATAGGTTTCCGCGTCTTTCACCGGGGATGTCAAGGCAATTTTATTTAACATCCGGAATTCCGTAAGTTTGTCCTTTGTCATTAATTCTTGATAAATCTCTTTAAGTTCGAAAATCGAGGATCGGATCTCAGAGTTTTTCAAAAGCTTCTGAGGCGTTTTCTGCATCACATTGGTAGCCCTGCCGGTCCGGTCCACTTGCTGGTACTCTTCCAGCGTTTCAATTAAACAGGCGTCAATCCACTCTATTTCGTCGATGAGGAAGCCTGCATTTTTATGGTTGATAATTTTAGTTGCATGGTCTTTTTCCGCAAGAAGGTGAATCGCTTTCGACATCAGGCTGAATTTATCGTTGTTTGTAGCAAACTTGATATTATTATCTGAGCAACATTTCCGATAATATGAATAAACGATGCTATCGATAGTTTTAATGTCGACTTTCACTTCATTATTTAGCATCTCACTCATGCTGATTTGCTCATCAGGGTTCTCGACCTTATCATAAAGGTGTCTGATATAGTTGCGTAAAGTCTTATTAAATGTGACAAGCAAAATCTGATCGTCCTTCTCGTAGCAATAATGCTTCATCAGAAAAGGAATCCGGTGCACTGCTACCGTGGTCTTTCCACTACCGGCAACTCCTTTGATTAAAATATGCCCGGAAGGTTCCATTGAGATCAGCTTTTTTTGTTCAAGGTTTAACTGCATAATATTACCTCCAGGTATCATTACTTCCAAGAAATCAGGGGGACAGATTGCTTACAAAAAAATCAAAATACTTCTATCTGTATACCCACCAGGGCAATTTTAATTATATCTCGCTATATTATTCAACTTGACACAATATAAATAATGGGAAGCTCAATCAAGTTATTAATCGGCATCCGCTCTCCAATCTTCTCCGCAATAATTTGTCTCGATGTTTTGAATATAGTTGAATGTAGCATATATATCCCCTTCACTCTTTATTACTAATTCTCTGCAAATATCAGAACTGCTACTCCATTTTTCATTAATAGCATGAATAGCGAATGGCGTAAGGGTTGTTCTCCCCATAACCGGAACATCACGTGAATCATACATATATCCAAGATATAATATATTTGCTTCTAATAGTAGATATATATCTTGCATAATTATCACTTTTATTTCCTTTTCCTTTTTCCCGGTATATAAATTATTAAATTCAGCCTTTCTTTTTTTGTAACAAATTTCTGCAAGCTTGCCATACTCATTTGGTTCTACCTCTATCATTTCGCAGCATGATTCATCTAAAACGACGCCCAAAATCAGTTTATATTTTGGCTTATTTAAGATATCATCTTTTACTAATTTCATGCAAATTTCACCATACGAAAATAATTTATTAAAATCATATTTATATGTCTCATATTTGTTATTTCCAAATCGCCATGAGTTGTTATATTCTTGGATTTCCTTATTAAGTAATTCCACATACTTCCTAAAAAGTGAGGTCATTAAAATAAAATCTATTCTATAAACTGTAGCTTCAAAGTGAGTAAGTTTATTCCTTAGTATTTCTAATGCAGTAAGTTCAAATATGAAACGCTCATCAAACTCAGTAATATTATACATATATGCTAATATTTGATATGCCACACCGAAGCTAACAGTATTCGGATGTACTTCAGACGGATTATCCTCAAGATAATTCAATAGAGAATTATAATTACATTCTTTTGCACGCTTATACTTATTAAGAACATTATTAAATCCATTACTACCATAAGAAAAAAGCATAAATTCATTTCGGTTTAATATCATAAATTTAAACGTTAGTTCAAAGGCACTATGTAAATTAATTATCGCCAATTTATAGCTTTTTACATTGTCATTGTCTCTATGAATTTGTTCAAAGCTATCAATGGTTAAATCAAGTGATAGTTTTATATTATCAACAACATCAATTTTAAACACAAATTTCACCTTTCCTTTTCGATATTATTATGGACATTCACTACTACTACCACTATATCTTTCGACTGCTTATAGAATACTATTAATAGACTAATTTACCAGTACTAACTAACCATCCATTGTAGATACTTATCTCCAGCAACATTTGTCAAAACTATTTTCAAGGAGATGCTCTAAAATTCAGTCTAATAAGACCCGGTTTAAACCCCTAATTTTAGAGTCTACTCCCCTTATTCTCTTGTTTACATAGAATTAATAAATATTGCTCACGGAACAGGAAAACCAATAAGCCTCAATTCATTTATTGTGAACAGCTAAGGCGA
>NZ_QFGB01000071.1:0-17960 GCF_004369245.1 Pelotomaculum sp. FP
CGCACACTCTTCGCTAATCAGAGCTGCAAGCTGCATTTCCTTTTCGTTTAACTGTGTCATGGTCATTTCTCCTTTTTGTTTTATATTGGAGATTATTCCCATTTACACAGTTGAAAATACAGCCTCTGGGATTATACCGATCTTCATGTTGCTGACGATATAGCCACCATATTGCCACAAGAACCGTCCCCCTGACTGACACTACCCTGGTACTTGGTACTCACCCCTGGCACTAAGGCTTTTCCGGCACGTCAATATACTTCCCGGGACGGGATGAATCCAAACCATTTCCGAAAACAAGCATTGATAAAAAGTTCAGCGATTTCTGGAATATGACCCGTTATTAAGTTAAACACCGGCCTGTCGCCAACCACTTGTTTTGCCTCTTCGCTGAGAGTATCCGTATTCACCTTTGAAGCTGCAATCATAACATCTCCCGCCGCTTTTTGGGAAATAATATCAAGAGATTTATATCAATTGAACAATTTTTATGACATACAAAAACCGCAGATAACGGTGTTCATCACACCATTGCCCGCGGCTTTTTTGAAATTTGACTCAATATGATTTAATCATTTCCAATATCTTTTTTACCTACTCAAGGTTTTCGCATCCAGTTTATCTCCATCGCTTCCCAAAGTAACGTATGGCTACCAAATGCCGCCACGTACCTTATAACTGTTATAGAAGGTCGGATCTTCAGGATACTTAACCGTGGGGACAAGTTTTCCTGAACCATCATCATTTACTTGAACCGTTACCTTGATTGTTTTTTCGTCACAGGTCATATGTTTACTGATGTTTTCAGGAATGCTGCCACGGTAATTGGGGGATGATGGATCGACCTCTTGGATGGTGTAAATATGGTCGCCCGGAGTTGTATAAGTTAAATTGAAAGGAATTGTTCCATCCGCCAGATTGGTGGTGTCCTTTATGGTTGAGCCTGCCTCATCCTTTAGTTCAAACTGAAACATCCCGGCAGTTAATTGCATACCCGTAAGAACCTTTTTCAGTTCGATGGTTGCATCCAACGGGGAATAAATTTTGTTACGGAAGGGTTCGTCAGGTGTATATTGGACGCTTGCCTTCAAAAAACCATTATCATCCGTGACGGTAATTTGGGCGGTGATAATTTTATAATCATATATAATGTTGGCATTAGCCGGAATCGGAACGGATTCCCGTATCGTATAGGTATAATCGCCAGTCTTTTCAAATTTGAGCGGCGAAAATTGGATATTGCCCGACGCATTGTTCGGTACCGTCTCTACAGATACGGAGCCTTCAAACAGGCTGAAATTAAACATCCCCGCTGTCAGTGCCTGCCCTGCCAGTTCCTTTTTGGCCTTCAAAGTTACATAGACCGGCTGCGGTATATAAGAGTTGATGAATACTGCTGCAGAGGGATCATAACTTACTTCCGCCACTAAATCATCATTGGATCTCGTTACTACCACAATTACCTGGATTGTTTTCGTGTCATAGCTCATTCCCGGCTGAGGGGTCGAGGGCATCACTTCCTTGATTTTGTAGGTATATGTGCCTGGCTTATTCAAACTGAGTGAATTGAATGTAATAAACCCTTCAGCATTATTGGCAACTGTCCCAATTATAACATCCCCTTGCTCAGTCACCTCTGTCAGTTCAAAGGAGAACATTCCCGCCTCCAAATCCTTGCCGGTCAGGGTTTTTCTTACCTGAATTTCAACGGGAACGGCATCAGGTTCCACAACCTGCACGACCGGTTTATCATAGACCTTTTGCGTAGCCCCGTTTCCACCGAAAGAATAGCTCAAAGCGGCAGAAGTATTAGAATAAAAGCCCGGCTGTCCGGAGCTGGTGGCATTGCCCGGGTAATCTGTGTCTGCGTCACCAACATTTGGATAGCTTTGATTTAAGTCATAGTAATCAAGTGCCTCATCACTGCTTCGCACATTAAATGACACCGTGTACCTGCTTTCCGGCGTTGTTGTTTGAAACAACTGTATGGCAAGGCCGCTCTCGGCACTAACAGAATAATCGATCCCTAAGGTCAGAGTGACGGGCTCACCACTTCCAGTGACCCGCGTTACCTTCATTCCTCCGGTATAAGAAACATATTGGGAGAGTATATCTGAAATTTTAACGTTGTAGAGGGAATTACTCATTTTAGACATAAAACGTTTGAATGTATTTGACACTTGCTCCGCGCTGTTAGCCTGAACCATATATTTTTCTTTCCTGACATTGACCATCTGTGTAATTGTTTGCAGCGTAGAAGCGCTTCCCGTGTTATCTCCAATAAAAATTGAATAGAATTTGTCAACAATGCTGATCTGTCGTACAGCCTGACAAGCATAGATCATGCCCGCGAAAGTGTTATTCGATGAGGTTACGGCGGCCGGTGAGGCAAATGTTGGTGCTCCATCTGTAATAAAGATAACGACCTTTTCTCGATTTTCCGTATCGCTGCCAGTCATGGTATTGATTTCTGAGACCGCGTCCAGCAACGATTCGTAGTAGTTCGTACCCCCAGCAGCCGTTAGTCCTTGAACACTGCTGATAAGTTGGTCCCGATCTGTGCTATTGGAAATTACAACCTCCGAATTACTTGAAAACTTAATAATAGAAATACGGTTATATGGATTTTGGGTTAAATTTTTGATTGCATTGATCATCGTGGATTTCAATACAGATATTCTTGATTGACCGGATCCTAAATTGTATGCCATCGAGCCGCTCACATCCAGAACAAAAATGATATCTGCTTTGTTGTCTGAAGCAGCCTGTTGTGTCGTAACATCAAGGTACAGCCGGTAATCATTTTTACCATTGACTGTTGTGTCTGGATTGGTAACGCCATCGCCCAGATAATCTATTTTCTTGCTGTATTCCGGCTCGGGGTCCGGATCCGGCTCTACACTCCCAATGTCCGTGTTGTACTGGAAATGCAGTGTTACGCTGGCTGCTCTTTTGCTGCTGTCAATGACTTCAACCCAGTTAAAGGGTTCAACCGAATAGGGATTGGGTGATCCGGTCGGATTGTAGGTATATGCTTTTAGGTTGTCTGCGTCTGTATATTCCACAGAGCGAAGGCTTAAATGCTGATCCGTATATTCATTGGCCTCAAACCAAAAGGCATCACATGTTGCAGAAGAATAATCGCTGTAATTAATAGTGGTTGTCTGATTGTTTACAATATCAAACACCTTGCTGCTGGATTCGGTGGGTATGTTAGCGTAAGTGGCTGAATATTTCATCCGATATATCCGTACAGCCGAATATTTTGACGAAAGGTTGGCACATTGCGCAGGATATTCAGCCGCATTATCAATCACTGTTGTAACGGTCAAATTCATATTCTCACCAAGCGCAAATGCCGAAGGGGCAAACACTACAGCACAAGCCATAGAAAAGACAAGAGCGACAATGAGGTTCCTCAGGTATTTGTTCATCAAATTCATCTCCTTTTCCGGGTGGGAAAGTCAATATTGCATCTAATTCACTGAACTGCTTTTAACTTTGTTGTCCAATCAAGCATATAGTATTCTAAAACACCATATGAGCCGGAAAACGCAAGATCCAATTTTTCAACGCAAATTGCTCTTTTATCATATGATATCCTCTGGAACAGGGAGGGGTACATTCCATCCGCGGTATCTAAAAGTGCCCGTGCAGCCGCCAAATCAGGATTTGAAATAACCGCATGGTTTGTTGCCGGGATTCTGCTTACTCCACTACAAATGAGTTTTTGTCCTTCCGCGGAGAGCAGATAGTTGACGAACCCTTTTGCATCGGAGACTACTTTCGATTTTTTGGAGATCCCCAGCATCATGTCGGCTTTAAATACACCGGCACAAGAACTCTTTGAGCCTGGCATGGGAAAAAAACCGAAATTAAAATTACCGTCAAGTTCCCGCAGCTTCCGGATGTCATCCGAGTTACCGGGGAACATAGCACAGGCTCCGTTTACAAACTGCTCCAGCAGCTTCTGATGACCTTGTACGCTTTCCTCTTTCTTAACCATCAAGTCTGACATCTTCAACTCAAAAGCAAGGCCGACTACATCATAAAATCCAGAATCCAATTTTGTGTTTTTGTCAAAAAATTCCCCGTTAGACATCAGACCGGTATCGCAGGGGCCGTTTGCCAAAATTCCCTCGACAAAATCCGCAGTATCCCAAAAACCGCTTTCATCCTTGGACATGGCAAACGGTGTGATGCCGTTTTGTTTTAAAATTGAGCAATTTACCACAAAATCAGAAATCGTCTGGGGTAGCACCAATCTACATTTTTTAAAGAACGTTTTATTGTAAAAAACAACGGGGACGCTGCCTGTTACGGGAACCGCCCGGACATGGCCGTCTCTGGTGCCGATTTGCAGGAGGGAACGGTTGTAGTCATCCGGCAGTACCTTGCCCAGATCTAAAAGTTTGCCGCTGTCGCTAAAAGCCTGAAAGTCTTCATCCACAGGTACTGCAAATACATCCGCTATGTTTTTTTTCGAGACGCCTTGCAGCCAGACATCCGTATATTCTTCTCGCGGAACGACTTGAACCTCAATTGTCAGTCCTTTATGTTCCTTCATATATTCCTGGGCCAGCGCTTCATAGACCTTCTGATTTTTCACATCCCAATGGCTGAAAACCAGAGTTCGTTCTTTTTCCGTATTGTTGGCTAAAAAAGGAATGCTGCAACCTGTTAAAATGCCGGTCAGCAAGCAAATGCAGAAAGCCAAACTGACGTATCGTTTGCGCATTGTTGATCACCTCGAAAAATTTTACTATCACATCACACATCCCAGTTCGTCGGGAAATCATGGTTGTTGTATACATATCCACCGCCGGATTTGCTTGTATAGGAACCGTTGTATTCTGTAACTTGAATGGGAGGATGCCAGACCACATCGTCCCCACCTTCTCCATAGGTTTCGCGTCCATCCAGGAAAACTGTGATGGTTGTCGTAGTCAGCCCGAATATCCTGGCGAATGTAAACGAGTATTCCTCACTGAGCTGCGTGCGAATGCGATAATCTCGATAATTGGATACTGGTTGTTCTTCCTTAAAATAGACCTTTACAGTACCGTCAAAGCCGTTATCCCTCATTGCATCATCGATAATATTATAGCTAGCCTCCCCCGGGTTGTCGGCAAACCGGATCGTATCCTGATAAGTGAACCGGTTCTCCCGGATCAGCTGGCATAGGTTCTGCATGGAATTTCGCTGTAGATAAATCATGCCGATGTCTAAGGATAAGCCGATGAAAAAAATCAGCACGACAAACATTCCTGCAAATAAAACGATAGTGTCCCCGCTTTCTTTTTTGAAAAAACATAGCGTTTTATGTTTCATGATATTCTCACCTTCGTATCTTCCAGTTATTCCGATCTGTTCTGCGTCTTCACAACCCGTCTGCACGTCAGTTTTTTTTCAACAGTAATGTCATTTCTAAAAACCATACTTCCGATGGGTGTAAGGGGATGGATGACATACGAGAAATCAGCGGTTAAATCCATATAACGCGTCCGGCTGGTTGCCTCAACAGAGTCCCCGGAAGTTCTGCCCGGGACATTATAGGTATACGGCTCGTTATACAGTTTCGCTTTGGCATTGCTAATGTTCACATTAGCCCCAATAATACCCAGTGAACTCTTGATGAGTTCGTCACGCAGGACATCAGAGACCGTATTGCCTGTATATTCAGCTTCGGAAGGGACTTCCTCCAGAGCATCCGTATCTCCGAGGTCAGCCGCCGATAAGGACCAACTTGAGTGCATGTATCCATATTCAAACGAAGCCCTTTGGTAGGAAGTCCAACCAAAGTCAATGATGAAAAATGCCATCAGTAAAAAGAGCCATAAGGTCAAAGCAAACTCAACGGCTGCTTGACCTGAATCGCTTTGTTTTTTCCAATTGATTAATTTAAGCATGCCCCGCCTCCTCGAAAACTTTTAGCACAGTCATGGCGTATATCCGTCAACATAAATATTCCGCTTGTAGACAGGCGTTATCACGTAAAATGGATCGCCTAAGAACGATACACCCCAATAAGTTACCGGAGACATTTCGTAGGAAAATTGCACTTGAACCTCCATGCACTGATAGTTGCTCGCCCGCTTTTCAAATTTATCCCCATAATCAGGCTTGTCCGCCAGTGCGCTGGAATATACATAGTAGGTGTAGTCTTTTTTTTCCTGGTTTTTCTTATTGAAGGAAATATAAACTTTGTCAGTAACCAAACGGTCGCCACAATAGTCCTCCATCGTCTTTTTGATGTCATTTTCAGCATTGCCGGAAGAAACAGAGGCATAATTCAACTGTCCGATACTTTCACTTGCGGCACTGCTCAAAATCATTTTTGTTTTTATGTAGCAGAAATAATCCACAGGAAGTGTCAACAACAAGACCAAAAGGGGAAGAATGATGGCAAACTCCACAAGTGATTGCCCTTTTTCGGCCTTTCGCCAATTCTGCAATATCCTTTTCACCATCCGTCCCTCCTTATTATGAAATATTGACGGTGTTTTGTATGCCAACATGCTGTTTATGAAATGTCGGCGGCTTTTGTCTTGTCTTCAAAGGAACTGTTGTACCTGTCGATCTTACGGAAGAGTTCCCTGGCCTTTTGGTAAGCATCTCTGCTGATATCTAAGTTTAACTCCGCAGAATCCTCCGTTTTGTGCCCGTCGCTGCTATCACCTAAGGGGATGATTCTTTTAGCACTATTTTGCTGCTTCAGGGCTTCCTCCAATTGTGTGATTTTTGCTTCCAGTTCCTCCATCTTTACTGACAGGCAACTCTGCTGCTCCATTAACTCAATATTCCTCAGCTGCAGGGCAGTTCGTTCGCTGACAGCGGCTTTCAGCGCATCGCGTTCCTGGAGACTGTGCGTCACATAGAGGTTGATTCCTTCCGATTGCGCATCCATATGCGCCATAATCTGCTCCAGCGATTTCCTCAAAGATGAAATAATTTTTTTCGCATTTTCATTTTCCTGCCGAATCAGGATATTATCTTTTTCCTGCTGCTGATAATGCTCCAAAAGCAGGTCTTTTTCGGAAATGATCTTTTCCTGTTGTTTGATTTTATCCACAGAATGAGCGTAGTGCAGGTACAGCGTCTCAATTTTCTTTTCCAAATCGCCGCTTTCACATTGAGATTCCTCCTGTTTCCGCCGGAGAGCATCGATTGTCCTTACCTTCGCTGCCATATGCCCGCTTATCCCATCCTCTTTCTGTCGGACAGATTGCTGGTCATTTTCCAATTGTTGACCAAGCGTACGGTTTTTCTGAATATCCGTCTTCAATTGGGCTTGTGTTTCCGTTAGATGTTGTTTTTCCCGTTCCAGCTGCGCACGGGCGTCTGTTAAATACTGCTTCTCTTGTTCCAGTTGTGTTTGTGTCTCGTCCAAATGCTGCTTTTTTTGCTCAAACTGCTGGTTGGTCTTTTCCATGTGTTGCAAAAGCGCTTGGTATTTTGCCATGATTTCGTCCTTTTGCCGTTTAAGTTCAGTCATTTTTTCTTCGGACGATCCGCGTGAAGAACTGTCGAGTGATTTTTCCAGCTGTTCGGTCCTTTCTTTTAGTTCGTCATAGGACCGCCTGTATTCGGCGAGTGTCTCGTTCAATTGCGCGATTTCCTGTTCCTTTTGTGCCAACAGTTCCTCATACTTTTCCTTTTGCTCCTTAACCTGCTGGTAATCTAACAGCATACCTCTCAAACGTTCATTTTCTAAGCGGTAGTACTGCAACTCCTGCTCACTGGCACATTGAGTTTCATCGCGGTACTGCTGACTTACGATTTGATTCCGCGACTCCGCCAGATTCTCTTCCGCCGCTTTCAGTTGGCTTCGCAAAACGGAGCATTCCTGAGAAACACTGGCTTTCTCGGCTGCCAAATCCTGAACCTGCCGTTCCAGCTGCGTTTTGATTTGCTGCAGGTTATCCCTCATTTCTGAAACGAAATTCTCAACACTTTTTTTGGAGTATCCGCCGACAACCGAGTTGCGGAGCTTAGAGTCCAGTTCAGACTGCAGACTCCTTTCAAAAAGAGCGTTAAAGTCCGTGTTTTCCTGGTTGACGCCTATACTGCCTGGGTTGGGCATGCGGTTATAGCCGATTGAGTAACTATCTTGATTGCTGCTCATTGTAATATCCTTTCCCTGCACAGGATATGGGGCGTTAAGACGTGCCATATCGCCAATAAAGCTAACTTCATCTTCTCATTTGACAAAGTGTTCTGGTGCATATCTCATTTATAAGGCCCAGCGGTCAAGGAGGCCCATCCGGATCTATCCCTACAGTAAGACGCATACCAATCTCAAGTTGTGCGGTGGCGCCTGCCGCAGTTTCTAAAATCATTTTAGTTCCCTTTACATGTTTGCCGACGCGCCAGGGAACAACGGTTTCTTTTCCCAACACAGTGAAACAGCTGTCCAGATAAACAGTATCAATGGGAAAACGCATAAAACAGGTATGGATACTGTGGCAGGGAAATAACATAAGTCCCTGATCAGGAGGGAGGGCGGATCTGAACATCAGTCCTTTCAGCCGCTTGACAAAGGTGTCCACCCATTCAACCTTTACTTGAAATCGGCTGCTGTTTTCGTACAGATACATCTCATCAATTACCTCCTAATGCTTCAATAACAGAAGGGACTGCAGGTCCCAGCAGGACAATAAACATCACCGGGAAAATGAACAGCACCAGCGGAATCAACATTTTCACAGATAGCTTCTGCGCTTTTTCCTCCACATTTTGTTTATGTGCCTCCCGGATGGCGGAGGCCTGTATCTGCAATATATTCTGCATGGAAGAGCCCATTTCATCGGCCTGAAGCACAGCACTGACAAAGGTATGGATCTCCAGACTGTCGCATCTGTCTGCCAGCCGCTCCAGCGCTTCTTTTCTGGAACGGCCCAAAGAAATTTCACGTTGCGCAGTATCCAATTCACGAATCAACGCACCTTGACTTTTTTTGACCACATAGGCCAGTGCCTGATCAAAACCCAAACCGGCGGAAACACTGACGCTTAACAAGTCCAAGGTATCCGGCAGTTGATGGTAGATTTCGTTTTGACGCCCGGTTATTTTACTTTTTAGATGGAACCGACTCATAACCAGTCCCGTGCCAAGACCTAAAAGCCCAAACAGAACAAACGTCAAAATGCTATGGCTCATTATCTGTCCGTATAGGGCGAACACGATAACGCAGGTGACGGTGAAGAGAAGTACCGCAGCGCTGTAATTTTGGGCGCTCATGCGGATTCCAGCCAGCATAAGCTGCTGCGTCAGCTTGTCCTGAGCGGCGCTGTTCTGCGGGATAAACATAGAAAACAGATTTAACAGGCGGTTTAGAACCGGCTTCAACATACGCTCGCTAAACGGTGTGTCCAGTTCCTCATCTTTTGTATTCGGGTGGTTTAGTTTGGCAGTATTTCGCAGCCGCTGTTCTAAGACAATCTTTTTTGAAAACCGCATGCTCAGGCACATATACACCACACAGTAGAAGAAAACCCCACAGCTTAACGCGAACACATATTTCATTTCAACCCCCTCCTTGTACAAAGGGCTTTAATCTTCTTTCAGCAGGATTTCAAGTTGTTTGGCCCAGCTTCTGTACTTTTGCAGCGCCTTTTGTTCAGCCTGCAAAGGGTTCATTGAGCCAACTTCTATAAAATAATTAACCTGCAGCAGCCAATCATCCATTATCTCTTTATAGAGTTTTTTAATTTCAACTTTAACCTCATTATTCATCTTAGCTTGCTCACCATTTTAAAGGTTATTTTTTATAATCATCCAGGATCTTCTTATTTCATTAAAATTTCAAATCAACAATTTTACGTATTACCAGGAAACCGATACATTCCATTACTGCGCCGATAAACAGCATGATGTGTCCATATGTCGTCGTGAAAAAAGGCTGCATATAAGTGGGGTTAAGTATAGAAAGGATAATCAGCAGTGCAATAGGAAGAAATCCAATAATTTTTCCCGATATGCGTCCCTGCGCCGTCAGCGTTCTGACCGACCGCCTAATTGACAACCGCTCCCGAATAGTTTGTGAAATCGTATCAAGAATTTCCGCAAGATTTCCGCCAACCTGTTGCTGGACGACAACGGATGTGGTCAATAGCTTCATATCACCGCTGTTCATTCGCGTGGCAACCTTGGTAAGGGCGGTTTCGATGCCGCCGCCAAGCTGAATTTCACGGCAAACAGACCGCAACTCCGCTCTGATAGGATCCGCTAAATCCTTTGCAACATTATCTAAGGCCTGCGGGAAGGAAAAACCAGCTCGCAGTCCGTTTGAAATCACCATCAGGGCGTCTCCCAGTTGTCGTTCAAACAGGGCTTGGCGTTTATTGACTGCCATTTTCAGATAAATAGGCATGGCAAATGTTCCAACCAGAATCAAAATAAAGGCTCGCAGCAGGCTTGGTGAAACAGTAATGCTCAAAGCGGCAGGCCCGAAAATGATCAGTATCCAAAACAACACAAATTCCTCCGGGCGCATTTTGATGCCGGAGAGAAGAATATCATTCTTCATACTTTGTGAGATATGTAGAAAATCAAGCCGCGTACGCCCCTTCAACTTGGGCTCCCCACTTTGCTTTTCAGCCGTATACTTATCCTGCTTTATTTCATCAAGACGCTTTTCCACGCGCAGTCTTTTTTTATTAAATAAAATCTGAACCAGACAGTATGTAAAAACGGCAATTGAAATCAGAAA
Source organism: Pelotomaculum sp. FP (assembly GCF_004369245.1). Classification (NCBI taxonomy): domain Bacteria; kingdom Bacillati; phylum Bacillota; class Clostridia; order Eubacteriales; family Desulfotomaculaceae; genus Pelotomaculum; species Pelotomaculum sp. FP. Next base: position 10,712 of record NZ_QFGB01000071.1, read on the forward strand.
CAGCCATAGCATAGCTTTCACCTTCCCTGGAAGAACCAGTCATCTTTGCAAAGTACTCCATTATTCCGTATTTTTTCAACAATTTTAGGATGGATGCCGGTTGGTACAAACTGACCTGCCACTTTTCCGGCACTATCCACTCCATTAGGCTTAAATATAAAAATGTCCTGTATGGTTACGGTATCGCCCTCCATTCCAACGATTTCCGAGATATTGACAATTTTTCTGCTTCCTTCCCGTAATCTGGACTGATGCACCACTAAATCAATGGCTGAGGAGATTTGTTCCCGAATCGCCCTGACCGGCAGTTCCATACCTGACATCATCACCATCGTCTCCATACGGGACACCACATCCCGCGGCGAGTTGGCATGCACAGTCGTAAGTGAACCTTCATGGCCGGTATTCATTGCTTGCAGCATGTCCAGCGTTTCACCTGAACGAACCTCACCGACGATAATCCGATCCGGCCTCATGCGAAGCGCATTGCGCACCAAGTCACGGATAGAAACGACACCTTTGCCTTCGATATTGCTTGGACGCCCTTCCAGAGTTACAACATGATTTTGTTCCAGCTGAAGTTCAGCAGCATCTTCTATCGTAACAATGCGCTCCTGATCCGAAATATATCCGGATAAAATATTCAAGAGGGTAGTCTTGCCTGATCCGGTTCCCCCCGATACCACAGTATTGCAGCGGCCTTTTACACAGGCCTCTAAAAAACTGGCCATCTGGGGCGAAAGAGTGTTATATCTGATCAAATCTCCGATCTTCAGCGGGGTAGCCGAAAATTTTCGAATAGTAATGGTAGGCCCTTTTAGAGCAATAGGCGGGATAACGGCGTTAACACGGGAGCCGTCGGCTAAGCGCGCGTCCACCATAGGGTTGGATTCGTCACAACGACGTCCAACCGAGGAAACGATACGGTTAATAACGTTCAGCACATGCGCATTATCCCGGAACCGTGAACCCGTTAGCTCCATCTTGCCAAAGCGCTCAATGTAAATCTGATTAGGCCCGTTCACCATGATTTCAGAAATGCTGCTGTCCCTCAAAAATGGCTCCAGTGGGCCCAAACCCATGACGTCATCATAAATTTCCTGCGCTATTTTGGATTCTTCCAGTCTTGTCAGTGTTTGCTCTTGGCGCGCAATCAATTTGTGGATAATATCCATCATATCAATGGAGGAATCGTCTCCGGATCCGCTTTCCGTAAGTATGGTGTTGTACTCGTTGACTACTTCTCTATGGACGGCTTCCTTGAGCGGTTCGTACTTATCCTTGCGGGGCACTATGTCAATGTAGCTCTCGCTGCCCGACTTGGGAGAGAGTGCCCCGGTATCTTTCATCTTTCCCAATCGTGAAGCCCAATTCATGCTTTATTCCCTCCCCTTTTGCCGCGGAATACCGACAACACCGACTTCTTCTGCTTTTCACCGTTATTCAATGCCGGTGAGTCATCTATTTTATCCGTAATATCCGCAATTGCTTTGCTTATTTTGCTTTTAGGGTATTCCAAAACCACGGGGTTTCCTTGATTTGCAGCGGCTACAGCTACTTTTTCCTCACTGGGAATACTGTGCCAGACCGGAAAGGACAACACGCGCGAGACATCGCCGTTCTTGATTGTCTCGTCGCCATCCCTGACAATAATCAGCTTGATCTTGTCTGGATCAGACAGAGCTTGAATCACTGAGAGCCCCTTTTTTACGTTTCGGAGAGCCGGTATATCCTTATTTGTAACAAAAAGAATCATAGACGCGCAGTCGATGCAGGCGGCAGTGATATCATTGAACCCGGAGGAAACATCCACTATCACATAGTCATAATAGACCCGCAGGGCGGCGATAATTCTTTCCGCCTGCATGGGGGAAATGGCATCCGAGTATTCCGGGCTGTTGGGCGACGGCAAAAAATTGACGCCTGAAATATGCAGAGACAGAAACTGTCGTATCATATCTGCATTCGGATTACTTTGCTCCTGGATCAGTTCCAGAATCGTATTCTTGGCGTCGACTCCGAATAGCGCGCCAACATCCCCAAACTGAAAATTATAATCAAGAACAACAACTTTATTCTTCTTCTGGGCCAGTTTTACAGCCATATTGATAGCCAGAGTTGATTTACCAACACCGTCCTTGGTTCCGAAAACGATAATGACCTTCGATTTATTAGAGGCAGTTCCTGTGTTCTCCAAGGCCAGAAAGCGATTGGCCTCATTATTGAATATCCCTTTTAATTCGGAAATTAGAGTAAGGGGCTCCATCCGGGAAGGGAGTATGTAATGCACTCCTGTCTGCATGATTGTCAAAATCAATGCTGCATCATCTATTTCTGAAATAACAACAGGGATGGATCGCGGCCTGAGAAGATAAATCTGCTGGCAGGAACGTAGCGCCATAGGCGAGGTGTCGGAAATAAGAATCAGATCCGGCGAAGTTCGTTTGATTTCATCCAGCACGCTATTTTCGTCCACAACGGTTCCGACAACAACCAGATCCTCGTCTTGCAAATTCATCTGTAGCTGTGCGCAGTTTTGTCGCGCTCCCAAAAGCAAAATCTTTATTTTCACTGATATCCCTCCTCTTGTCGAATTGTGCCGCCGGTTACTTGGAATGCCGCTCCAGCACAGATTCGCGAGATTCATTGACCGTGCTTTCATCATCCTGAGGACGAAGGACAAGCTGGATTTTCCCCTTGTTATCTTTTAAAAGGGCAATTTTAGCCGCTTCAGCCGGGGTTACCTCCAGTGTAACGCTGCTATATTGCTGGTCTTTGACGGCAGCGTTTCTGTCAGAATGAAAAGTGTCATCCAACGCCACAACCTTGATTTTTTGAAGGGCAATCGCTGAAAAATACTGGCCTAAGTTTTCATGGATCACCTGTGCATTGGCAGGCTCTTTTTCACCACATACTTTAGACAAAATCATCCCTGCTGAGGCTGTAAGCCCATTTATTTCGCCAGCTTCAATTTGAGCGGTGAAGACCACATCTACATAATTTCCCACTTTCAGGTTATTGGCCACACCTTGTTCGGTATCTACTTCAATGGAAATTGCCCGCTTACCCTTTTCCAAAAGCGCCGACAAGCCGAAAGTTGCATTATCCCCTTTTAGCACCCGGTCTGTGGTGAGAACTTCACCTGAAGAAACATCAGAGATGCAGACGCTTCCGACCGCATCATCAACTGCCGTATAGTAATTCGTCTGACCTTCGTTGGCCGCAATGCGTTTGACAGTAAGCATTTTACTTGTCAGCGTAGTGCCTGGTGCAATATCCTGCGTCGCTACGACAGCGGGAATTTGACCGCCTTTTGTGCTACTCGTATTTCCGCCCCCCTGCGAGGAAAGGAAAAGATATCCGCAGATAAACATAATGAGTGCGGAAAGCACCGCGATAATCTGAATTTTTTTCAATGCTTATACCTCCCCTGCCGCGTTGTGATTGAAATGAACCGATATATCGATAAAAGTCTTTCAACTTATATTTTCCACGCTACACAGGCTGCAAGCGGCCTGAACAAAAAGCATTTTGTTTTACATTTTTTAATCGGAAACGTACGAAAATATTTATAAATTAAATCTTGGGTGGATACCATTGATAGATTCTGTGATATCCACCATTGATTTTATAAGCAACAACCATGGCCAGCGGATGTTATGTGAAAAACACGCTTACTACCTTAAACTGGTATGCTATTTTAAATGATCTGAAATTGTGTTAAATTTAGCGAGCAAATCTTCACCAATGATTTTCAATGTCCCAACCACCATAACAGCGATCAATGCAACAATCAGGCCGTATTCGACCATGCCCTGTCCACTTTCTTCAGAAAGAAACAGATTCCATAATTTAGCCATTTTTTTTTACCTCCTTAAAATAGAATTATTTATAAAACATGCTGGCCTTGGTTGTTTACTTCAACACAGAACTAACTTCTTTTAAGATATATTGGTATATTGCAATTACCCTATCGGCTGCCCCACCGAAAGAAAGAACTGCGATAGCTACCACAAGCAGGAGCAGCGCGTATTCCACCATGGCCTGTCCTTCTTCGAAGTGCGACGGGACCTCCTTTATTTCAAACATCACATTCATCACCCTTTTTTGACTTTTATAGCGGAATATATGGTACAAAGAGTGCAATTAACAAGCCGGCCATAATATGTCCGCACATGGGAAAGGTGCTTTTAGGCGTTAACAGACCGAGCTGAAGTCCTGCCACGCAGTATCCGCCTATGGCAACAGCCATACCGCCAAGGAAATTGAAGATTCCGGGATAGCCAACGGTGATTGCAATGGCCATGGCAAGTTTTATATCGCCTGCGCCGATTCCGATGTTTTTCATAAAGAGCTTGGTAATCAAGGCTGTTCCCCCAAAAATCACAACGACAAATCCCAGAGCGCCCAATGAGCCCGACAGGGAATAAGCGCCGCCAGCAATGATGCGGTAGATTATGCCCAATGCCAGCAACAGGAGCACTATTTCATTGGCTATGATTCTGATCTGAGTGTCAATGACCGTGGCGGTGAGGGCGATTAGGACGAAGACGCACACCAATAAGGCTTCCTCCAAAGGCATTTGCCAGCCGGCCAGCGCAAACAGGCTTGCGCTTAGAAGCATAAGTATCTGTTCGTGCCACTTTAGCATATAAAATGCCGGGATATTTTGATGCCGCTTGGTGCATTTATATTGGATCATTTTCTGGGCAAGGCTTGGAATTATAAAGCCTATAGCAAGCCCAACACATAAAAAAACGCCTGTTTTTACAAGTTCCATTCTTGTATCCTCCCGTCCTTCCGAGGGTCATTAACTGGTATTGGGTGTTTGACGTATTGTCACCACAGGTTTTAGCTGTTTATAATCCGGATCAAATTAGCAGTTCTTGTTTTTTTGAACTCTCCCAATTTTATTAATTTAAAAAAGTATGTGTCTGGGGTTGTATAGCAAAACCTTCTTTTGATCATAATAAACGTAAGGAATTTTATAATTGGAATAACTTAGAGTGTCGTGGTTTACTCAAAACCGTGACACATGACGAAAAAAAACCGTGCCGGTAAGGCTTACAGACATTAATCGACGGCTTCATTGACGGCGCAAATTGCGGTGACTTGATGTGACAAATACATGGAATTCATCTTTTGGATAGCAATCTTTTTTTGTTCCAGCATCGAATGAGCATAAATATTTAACGTGATGACAACGCTTGAGTGACCTAATATTTCGCTTAGGGTTTTGATGTCTATGCCTAGTTCCAATGCACGAGTTGCGAAGGTATGCCGGATGACATGAAATTTCCGTTCATTTACATTTGCACTTTTGAGTATCTTTTTGTACAACCGCTGAATTGTCCTTGGTTCTGTTGGCTTGTTCGTGGAAGAAAAAACATAATTTGTCTCGATCCTGTCGTCAGATGCGATATTTTTGATTAAGGCGGTCATAAAAGCTGGTATGGGGATTTTCCTGCCAGAGTATCTACTTTTTGGTGAGCCTGTTACTATGATTGTCTTATAACCTTGCGGGTCATAATTATTTACACGTGCAGCTGTGGCTGTAATTGACATAACCCCGGACTCCAGATCGATGTTCTCCCAGCACAGAGCACAAAGTTCCCCAAGTCGTATGCCGGTATAAAAGCAAAGTAGAATGCCGTATGCACGGAAATCATTGGAAGACAATATGGTCTGTTCAATCCGTATCTGTTCTTTTGCAGTAAAGACTTCTACAGGAATATTTGCCCTTTTGGCAAACTGCAAATTATTGATTGTCGGCAGTGATATCCCAGTTTCCTTCGTAATTGCTCTTACCGCCGTTTTAAATATGCTTATTAGTTTTCTTTTGTAAGAAAAGGAAAGCTGTTGATTGAGCGCTACGGCCTGAACAAATTCCCCAACCCGGCGCTCCGAAAGCCGATCTTCACCCAACTGAAAAAAAGGAATTACATATTTACAAATACAGCAGTAATAGCTGTCATAAGTGGAACGCCGGATGCGTCCGGAGGATTGATTATTCAACCAGTTTTGGAACAAATTTGTGGCATTCGTTTTTGCAACTGTTAAATTCTGCACAACCACCTCATGATTGGTTAGGTTTTTCTTTTTTTCCCGCACTTCACGATAGCTCTTGCCATATAAATAGAAGTACTTTCCATCCGGTTTTAATATGCGTCCCTCCCAACGCCCGTCTTTGCGCTTATAAATGTTTTCACCTCGTCTGCTCATATCTTCACCTCATTCTTAATTTGACGCCGTTTTTGACGGCGTTTATGCAAAAGATGCTCAAGGATTTTTCAAGTATCGCAAAAAAAATGACAGAAATAGTTTTTTTTCACCTTTTTACGCGTTAATACTTGCGTTTAATTGAAATATGCTGTATAATAATGTGAAATATTTGGCAATTTCAGTGTCACGGTTTTGAGTAAACCACGATAATTTAGGTCTTAATTACAGAATTTTGTGCTGATTTTTTATGACAAAATAAAATGCTAACAGCACATCAGTAGTATGTGAGTTGATCGAGCAATTAAAAGTCGGGAATAATTATTCCCGACACAGACTGAAGACAAACACCGCTTTCCAGGCCGAAAGGGTTAGAAGCGGTGTTTCATTGAAACCAAGGGTTTTACGAATAAACTAAACACCCATTTTCATGAAAATCGTTTAAACACAAGCCTTTCACGTCTTATATCGGTACAAAAGTAGATTTTATTAAACATGGTTTTTAGACAGAAACAGACAATTAAATTAGTCTATACACTTTATAGCTTGCAACCAGCATTATACAAGGGTTTTTAGGATTAGCGTGGTAAAGTCAATAGGAATAAACAGAGCGTTTCTGTTTCCTGAGTTAAATAATGATGGCATAGACATCATGGAAGACTACTATGCAAGAGTTAAATAATTAAGGCTTAATATTTTTTTAACACCCCGCATGGCTTGATTAAACGTAAGATATGTCAGCAAGCTACCAGGTTATGACATACTCAGCAAATTTTTTAAAATCGCCAATTTTCTTTAGGCCTGTATACACGATTTGAGATGGAATTGAAAGAAACAAACGGGGGAAATATATTCAACGGAGTTTGGAACATCTGATTAAATGTTGGTAAATGTATAAGAGGTAATCGAGTAGGGTAGCGCCGCAGTAATTTTCTGCGGCGTTATCCCTCTCACAGAACCGGACTTACGGGCCTCGTATCCGGCTCCTGATAAACCTCAGTCACTTCTCCCAAAAGTGATGCAAAATGCC
>NZ_QFGB01000072.1:0-17386 GCF_004369245.1 Pelotomaculum sp. FP
TCGCCTTAGCTGTTCACAATAAATGAATTGAGGCTTATTGGTTTTCCTGTTCCGTGAGCAATATTTATTAATTCTATGTAAACAAGAGAATAAGGGGAGTAGACTCTAAAATTAGGGGTTTAAACCGTGTTCAAGAGGACTTTTTGGCGCACCTTATCGTTCTCGCGAACGGATTCAACAATCTGTATGTAGGTTCTTTTAGAACCATCTTTGTTTGTAAATGTTTTGGTTCTCGCATACATGGCACCTATATTATACCATATTACCCTGATTTAAGGAAAATGAAATTTGTAATACGTGGCAGCACAGATTTGAAAATTTCAGAAGCGACCCCTTGATTTTACTGGGTTTGCGGGCTCGAAAGAGGCAAAAACCGCCTCAAAGTTTCAAACCTGAGTCAAAAGAACCGTCACCTTGTCAATCAGTGGCGGCTCAAGATAAAATAACAAATTTAGCTAGCTTTTTAAACAGAGTGTGGTCAATCATGCAAATCCTTTGCTGGCAATATCCAGAACGTCCTTGTATTGGTCGTTCATAAGATCTCGGAAATCTTCGTCTGAAAGATCATCCCCGCATATCCCATCCTCCAATAAACGGTCATAAATCAGTTCTGCGTATTCCCAATCTTCTAAGCGCATCTTCTCATAGCGTTTTTCCAGCTCATCTGGAAAATCAAGGATTAGGTCAATACGGCTGATCTTGCCATCAAGATACATGCGGATTATCTTCAGAACCGCCTTAATATTCGTCCGTCTCATCGGAGCTCTCCTTTTCTACACTGCACACTTCGGAATTTTGCACCAATCAGGCGCATGGTTCGGCAGTAACAACTTCAGATGCTCCGGGTCTTCTATGTCTAGATTCGGCGCTGCTTTGAATATGTACGTCAAATTGGCATATGGGTTAAGCCCATTTTCCTTTGCGGTTTCTATGATGCTGAATATCACAGCACTGCTTGCGGCGCCTCGGGCAGTATTGGCAAACAGGAAATTTTTACGGTCAATGACGAAGGGCTTGATACTCCTCTCAGCAAGTAATCCAATGTTTTGGATTAACTTGCTGAGAACTGTATCCGTCCCTTCACCATCGGACGCAAGAACTGGCTGTTCAGCGGAAGCCCCAAAGGAGCCGCGGCAAGTGCTGCCGTTTACAGCATCATTGAAAGTGCCAAGGCCAATGGCCTAAATCCATACAAATATCTTTATTATATCTTCAGTCAGTTGCCGGGAGTACAGTTCGGTCAACATCCGGAATTCCTTGAAGATTATCTTCCTTGGAGTCCGGAGGTTCAAGAATCCTCAAATAGGGCAAAAACTCAGTTTACACTGGTTTTTGCTTTTTTTATATACACTTTGTTATTTGACGCTTACCATCCACTAGCTGGAGGTGTGTCAAATGCTCTGTCCACCTTATAACTAACTGCAGCAGGATAAATAGTATTAAGCTCATAGGTAAGATCCCAGCAATCATTAGCGGCTCAATTAAAATTAATATATTAGATTTATGATCATAATTCCTACTAATTTGATATACAATAAAACGAGTTTTATTTAATAAATGTCCGTAAACTTCTACCTGCACCCTGGAACCTAGAAAGGTTGCCGACAAGCGGGACAGTCTGAGGCTAGCTTTCACTAGACCCCTCAGGTCTTCAGGGTACTAAAACAATGACATTTATCGAATCTTAAACCAGGCTATTGCCTAGAGCGCTAGTTAAGAAGAGCGAATTAAAATTTATAAACTGCTAATAATATTCTAGATGAAAAAAGAAAGGTACGGTGGTAATGAGTAATCAAGTTATATTGTGGTCTATGATAATTCTTCCATGGTTTACTTTGTTTTTAATGAGAAAAGAAGATATTAAGCGTTTAATGCCTGTCGGTTTATTCGCGGCACTTACAAGTATTATCGTGGTAGAGGCAGGACAAACCCTTGGCTGGTTTATTTATGGAGAAACAGCTTATCCTTTAAAAACCCCAGCCTATATTTTTGGACTAAACATAATCACTACAATGTGGCTGTTCTACTTTACTTATGGTCGATTTTGGACATACTTAGCAATAGACATAGTGCTAAACTTTGGATTCATTTATTTATTTCATGTCTATTTTTTAGGTAGCAAGGGGATTTTTCATGAAGTGGGTATAACCCCTTGGGAAAATGCACTATATGCTACTATCCATGGGATTTTAACGTATGGCTATCAAGTATGGCAGAAAGGAGCGTTAAAACAATCTGAACGAACCAGAACGCATATGCAGCCGGTTTTAGCAAAACCACTCCCTAAAGCTCAAGGTTCCCCTAGTGAAGATGATCAATAGTGTAAAAATGCTCCACCGTGGCTCAAAATAAATACATAAATATCCATTTAGCGACGATATTAACGACATCTCAAAATATGACTTTCCATTGATTGTTCCAGCTAATGTATAAACAACCATTTACTTCTGGAAAAACCAGCACAGTTTACTGTTAGTGATACTATACCATTCCGTATCATTCTTCCCATTCAGCACTATAAATCAACTTCGGCCATAGATTAGTTCGAGCAAGTTGAAAAATTATTTTCAACTCAATAATCCGGATACCCTAAACAAAAAGCCCCATAGAGGGGCTTTTTGTGCACAACTTTATTGTCTTAGTAGTACATAACTTTATTGTTCTGTACACAACTTTATTGTTCAACAACAATCCTGTAGTTTTAAAATAATAAGTGCACTTACATCTGGGAATTATCTTGATTTAATGGCTCAAATTTATAATAATAATTTTATTTCTGCTTATGTTGAAATATTACGATAAATCTTTTAAAAAAAATATTCTAAATTATTATATATAGGAATAGAATACGACAACATTTAAGAATAAATCGGTAAGCCCATCAGGGAGATACCTTAATGAGCAGCTATGCATAATGCAAAAAAACACCCTCCCACAGGAAGGTGTTTTGGAGAGAATCCTCGCCTTGGTAACTTTCCCCTACCCAGTTTGAGGAGTTGATTCAAAAATTTACTTAACTACTTTATGTTAATTTTTGTTGACAGTTCCATTCTTCTATTTTTTGTTCGATTACTTGTCAGGGTGGAGTTTATATCTTTTCCAAGCGTTCTTTTATCTTATATATAAATTCTTCTGTATCGACAACGGTCCTATCGGCTGAAGTTAACAGATGATCAAGATCCTTGGTGATGACACCCTCTTCAATAGTCTGAACAGAAGCTTTTTCCAGCTTTTGAGCAAATCTCACAAGATCCTGAGAACCGTCCAGTTCCCCGCGCTTTCTCAGGGCTCCGGTCCAGGCAAAGATGGTGGCCATGGAATTCGTAGAGGTTTTCATCCCTTTCAGGTGCTTGTAATAATGCCTCTGAACGGTCCCATGTGCAGCTTCATATTCATAATAACCCTGCGGTGAAACTAATACAGAGGTCATCATGGCCAGGCTGCCGAAAGCGGTGGCCACCATATCAGACATCACATCGCCGTCATAGTTCTTGCAGGCCCACAGCACACCGCCTTCAGACCGGACAATACGAGCAACCACATCGTCAATGAGGGTATAGAAGTACTCTAAGCCAGCCGCTTCAAATTCGGATTTATATTGTTCTTCATAAATTTCCTGGAAAATATCTTTAAATTGATGGTCATATATCTTAGATATAGTATCTTTTGTTGAGAACCAAAGATTTATCTTCTGATCAAGCGCAAAAGCAAAGCATGCTTTGGCAAAGCTTCTGATGGATGCATCAAGGTTGTGCATCCCCATGACAACGCCCGGGCTCTTGAAGTCGTGAACAAGGTATTTCTCTACCTGCCCATCCTCCGATGTATAGACCAGCTCAACCTTTCCCGGCTTATCGACACGGTACTCCGTATTCTTATAAATATCTCCGTAAGCATGTCTGGCAATGGTAATGGGTTTCTTCCAGGTCGGTATATTGGGAGTCAGGTTGTTGACAAGGATCGGCGTACGGAAAACTGTTCCGTCTAAAATACTTCTGATGGTACCATTGGGACTTTTCCACATCTTTTTAAGTTTATATTCCTCAACTCTGGCTGCATTGGGGGTAATGGTTGCGCATTTGACACCAACGCCGTATTTTTTTATGGCGTTGGCAGCGTCTACAGTAATCTGATCCTCGGTCTCATCCCTCTTCTCAAGTCCAAGATCATAGTATTCCGTATTCAGTTCTACATAGGGCTCTAAAAGAATTTTTTTAATCATCGCCCAGATGACTCTGGTCATTTCATCGCCGTCCATCTCGACCAGCGGTGTTTTCATGATAATTTTATCGCTCATTTTAATTCCCCACCTTTTATTCTGCTATATGCTTTTTGATCCAGGAGAGCTTGCCGCCCATCTTTAAGATCTCAGCGTCCAATTCTGAAAGGGTGTGCAGTAATTTAATCTTTGTTCCCTTTGTCATATTGTGCAGGAATACTTCACTCTTAAGATTGCCTATTTCCACCTCTAAGAAATCTCCAGCCTCGAACTTGTCATAATCATCAGGATTATCAAAGGTTAAGGGCACGATACCAAAATTAATCAAATTTGCCAGGTGGATGCGGGCAAAGGATTTTACGATAACCGCTTTAATTCCCAGGTGTTTGGGCGCCAGCGCCGCATGCTCGCGGCTTGATCCCTGTCCGTAATTATCACCGGCAATGATAAAACCGCCACTTTTTTCGACAGCCCTTTGATGAAAATTATTGTCAACCGCCTCCAGTACATATTTGGACATTTCTGGTATATTACTGCGCAATGGCAATATTTTTGCGCCTGCCGGCATAATATGATCGGTGGTGATATTATCCCCCAGCTTAATCAAAGCCTCGCCCCGCAAAACATCGGGCAGCGGCGGGAAGGCAGGCAAAGGCTTAATATTAGGCCCATAGTGAACCTTAATGCTTTTAGCTTCCTCAAAAGGCCGCGGTCTGATGATCATGTTATCGTTGACAAAAAACTTCTCCGGCATTTCAATTTTAGGATATTCGCCTAAATCCCTGGGATCAGTTAAAACGCCTGTCAGCGCTGTTGCAGCAGCCACTTCAGGACTGACCAGATAGACCTCTGCGTCCTTAGTTCCGCTTCTGCCTTCAAAATTTCTATTGAAAGTCCTGACGGACACCCCTTTGGAACATGGCGCCGCACCCATTCCAATACAAGGCCCGCAGGTGTTTTCCAGGACCCTCGCTCCAGCCTGGATAAGATATTTCATTTCACCGCTGTCGATTAAGTGCTCAACGACCTGTCTGGAGCCTGCACTGATAGTCAGATGAAGGTTTTGAGACACCGTTTTGCCTTTTAACGCATGGGCCACAACTTTAAGATCTTTTAAAGATGAATTGGTGCATGACCCGATTGCCACCTGGTCCACCTTTAAACCAGCAACTTCCCTTACCGTTTTAACATTGCCCGGGCTGTGGGGCAATGCCACCAAAGGTTCCAACTCACTTAAGTTGATTTCAATTACTCCATCATACTCAGCATTTTCATCAGCCACTATTTCCTGCCACTGTTCTCCTCTGCCCTGTGCTTCTAAAAAACTCCTGGTTATTTCATCGCTGGGGAAAAGACTGGTTGTGCAGCCGGTTTCCGTTCCCATGTTCGTGATGGTTGCCCGGTCCGGAACAGTTAAATTTTTCACTCCGGGCCCAAAATACTCCAATACTTTGCCGACTCCTCCATTTACATTGATTCGTCTTAAAACTTCCAGGATCACATCTTTCGCAGAGACCCAGTCAGACAACTTACCGGTAAGCTTTACACCAACAACTTTCGGAAATTTTATTCTAAAAGTTTCGCCGGCCATGGCGGCAGCAACATCAAGTCCGCCAGCTCCCATAGCAAAAGAACCAATGCCACCTGCAGTAGGTGTGTGGCTATCAGAACCTATCAAAGTTTTTCCCGGACGGGCAAACCTCTCAAGGAAAACCTGATGACAAATCCCATTTCCGGGTCTGGAAAAGTGGATCCCATATTTTTGTGCTGCAGATTGCAAAAACAAGTGATCATCAGAGTTTTTAAAATCTGTTTGCAGGGTATTGTGGTCTACAAAGCTGACGCTTAACTCCGTTTTAACACGGTCGATGCCAATTGCTTCAAATTGCAGATAGGCCATTGTTCCAGTGGCATCCTGCGTTAAAGTGTGATCAATTTTTAACGCTGCCACTTCACCTGCAGCAGCTTTTCCCTCAACAATGTGCTGTCTCAAGATTTTTTCCGTTATTGTACCGGACATGTATATTCTCCTTGTATCTCATTTTTTAAATAAAATCCACAGACTCTAAATTAAGCTTCTTGACATCTGCTTCCATTAATCAGTGGAGATTTCTCCTTTTTCCCATGAGACGCTTGGTTTGTTTTGAATAAGCGGCCCGCTGTTATTTATGTGTCCTGATAATATGTAAGAGATTTTCTTTTGCATGGACAACATGTTCTACGGTCAGATTCTCGGCGGCATCTTGATCATGATTTGCCAGGGCTTCTAGAATCTGGCGATGCTCCTTTATGGCTTTTTCAGCACGGCCATCGGATCTGAAAGAACGCTGCCGGTAATACTGGATCATATGGTGCAGATGCGAAAGGGTATGCTGCAAAGTCCGGCTGTTGCTATATGCGAAGACCCTTTCATGAAACTGAGAATCCAGGTGGTTGATGTGTTCCATGGCATTTTTTCTTTGATAGAATTCTTGCAAATCAACAATTTCCGTCAACTCTCTAATTTGTTCTTCGGTAATATTGGCGGCAGCCCACCTGGACCCCAATCCTTCGATATACATACGGATGGTATAAATATCTTCCAGATCCTTCTCGCTGATTCCTAGAACGACAGCACCTTTATTTGGGATAATTTGTACCAGGCCTTTTTGCTCCAGCATCCGAACTGCTTCCCGCACCGGCGTCCGGCTAACGCCCAATTCCGAACAAAGCTTCATCTCAATGAGATTCTCTCCGGGTTTAATTATGCCGTTCAAGATACTCTCTTCCAGTTCTTCAAAAACGCGTACGCTTAATGAATTGGAACTGTCCGGGCTTTTCATAATCATTTTGCCTCCTATAAGGAATATCTGGCAGGTAATGAAAAGAAGGTGCATGTTCAAAGCATTTCCTGTGGGTTTTAAACCTGTTATAGCAGCTCTATGGATAGAGGTGCTAACAAGTTATGCTTTTTTTTCAAAAGACAAGCCATATTCTTCGATAACAGATGCCAGTTCTTTATCGCTGATGTTGGTGGTTCGGCCGTTGCTATATTCTTTGTCCACCCATTCTTTTACATATTTAACCAGGGGATTATTTTTACTAACTTTTTTTTCATCAGGCAAATCATAATAGGAATTAATCCAGTAAGCAATACCGGCCGAACCGGAGGTTTTGCTCACAGCTACCACTGGTGTACGATTCAACAATAGTTTTGTATCAAAAATGTTATATATTTCTTCATCTTTCAGCAAACCATCGGCATGAATGCCGGCACGGGTTAAATTAAAGTTTTTACCCACAAAAGGTGTCATGGGCGGAACGTGATAACCGATTTTCTTATCATAGTATTCAGCTATTTCTGTGATTACAGTGGGATCCATGCCGTCAAAAGCGCCTCTTAAAGAAGCGTATTCAAAGACCATAGATTCCAAAGGAATGTTTCCGGTCCGTTCCCCGATGCCCAACAAGGAACAGTTTATGGCAGAGCAGCCGTAAAGCCAGGCAACGGTTGCGTTTATCACAGCTTTATTAAAATCGTTGTGGCCATGCCATTCCAACAGTTCTGAAGGCACGTCGGCATAATGCTGGAAGCCGTAAATCAGACCGGGGACGCTTCTGGGCAAGGCAACGCCGGAGAAAGGAATGCCGTAGCCCATGGTATCACAGGCACGAATTTTGATTGGGATACCTGACTCTTTTGACATGGCCATCAATTCATTAACAAAGGGTACGACAAAGCTGTAGTAATCTGCCCGGGTGATATCTTCTAAATGACAGCGAGGCTGTACACCTACTTCTAATGCTTGTGCTACCACAGACAAATAACTGTCCATGGCTTGCTTGCGGGTTTTGCCCAGCTTTTTAAATATGTGATAATCAGAGCAACTGACCAGGATGCCGGTTTCTTTGATACCCATATCTTTAACCAGTTGAAAATCTTCTTTGGTAGCTCTGATCCAGGAAGTAATTTCCGGAAAATCATAACCGAGATCCATACATTTACTGACTGCTTCCCGATCTAGTTTACTGTAGATAAAAAATTCTGTCTGCCGGATAATACCGTTAGGCCCCCCCAAACGATGGATCATCTTATATAGATCAACTATTTGTTCCACAGTATACGGGGCACGGGATTGTTGCCCGTCCCGAAAGGTGGTGTCGGTAATCCAGATTTTCTCGGGCATTCCTATTGGCACAAGCCGGTGGTTAAAGGGTATTTTGGGCACTTCCGTATAAGGATAGATATCTCGATAAAGATTGGGTTCTTCTACATCCTGTAGGTTATATTTATAGGGATCTTGTTCCAGCAAATTGCTGTGTTTGTTTGGCTCGATCATAAAAGCACTCCCTTTATTCCATATTATATACTTGTATACAATAATGCAAGTATATTAATTATATTGTCGAAATTTAGGATCGTCAAGAGTGCTCACGGCTATTGTCATAAATCGCTCCTTTCTCATTTGAAATTAAACGGCACACATTGGCATGTCCGTAATCAGATTTACGGGTCTTGCCCAACGTGTGCCGTTACATCAGCTAATAATATAGCCCTTTTGAGGAGGCTCGATCTGTTAGCAACTTACTTTCTGCGTATGATTATTGCTATAAAGTTCATATATTTACCCGCACCAGCGTTCATGGATTTGCGATCACTAACGGCATATTTATTGTCACAGACAAGCCAATCATTCCAGCATTCGTCAAAGCTCTCCATTTCGCAGACTGATATAATTTCGATGCCATCAGTAATCTCAAGCATCTTCCGCCAATATACGGTATCATGTAAAGTTTCTATATCTTCTGCTGTCCATGAAAGCAACATTTCAGACGGCAGATTGGCGTGAATATCCTTTTTAAGCCCAGGAACGGCAAACAGCAAGTATCCTCCATGCTTTACAAAAGGCAGCAAATGCTCGCCCAGGTACTTCTCATCACGTCCAAAATAGTGATAGGAATCTATGCTTACCACTGCGTCAAAGAATTCTTCGGCATACGGCAGATTGTGCGCCTCCGCATGGATTGGAATAATTTGCTCAGAAGTCAATCCCAGATCATCAAAACGCTTTTTATTATCGGTTGCGCTGACCCATAAATCGGTTGAAAATACACGCAGACTATACTCCATAACCATAAAGACAGACGTAACTCCACGCCCGCATCCTAGATCAAGCACGGTTGCGTTTTGGGGAATACTTTGAAGTGCAAGTAATTCCTCCAGCAGCTTTATGGGATTTGGTCCCATTATATTTTCTTTTATATAGTTATTGTCATATTTTCCTGATTTTGCATACTTCATAATTTATCTTCCTTTCTAATAATGAATAAGCGATTTTCAATTTGGAACACACTTTCCATACAGAAAATAAAAAAAGCATAGTACAATACTATGCCAAACCCAAGATCATATCTTAAGATCAGCTTGACATAGTTCTGTATGAAGACAAAAATTGCACACAAATAAAAGCAATCGCACATTGCCTTTTCTAACATGTACAATTATGTGTTCCTACAGAACAATAGCCAAACAGACACTACCTTTTCGATCTTAATATGATAAAAGTTTATAGTAATTCCGATACATTGTCAAGAGAAATGGTTTTGGCTTACCTGGGCTCCATGCCAGCAGTACGCCAACAAGAATTAGTATACAGGCCAGTAAAATAGAAAGCGTGATTAACACGATACGTCCCGCCTTTCGCATAGGGGGTATGGCTCAAACTCAATTAAGGGGCTTAATAGTTAAGATATCACTTAATAAATATATTCCAATAATTAAGGATCCACATCAATCCCATAACTGCCAAGGTAAATATACTATAATGCACCCGGGCAATCCGCCCCCAAAGTCCCTTCCACCAAGCAATCACCGTAAAAGGCACCAGTAAACAACTAAAAATCCACATAAGTGTTGGTATAAAATGAAACAATGGATTTCCTTCTGCAGGCATATACGCTTCTTTTGGTAATTGGTATACAGGATCAATGCCTGAAGAAAACAGGCTGGCGAATAAAATCAGGATGGTTATACTCGTACAAATCCCAACCCAAGAAGCAATGGCAGAAAACCTGGAGCTTTTATTTTTCCCCCTTTTAAACCAACCTAATATCATCATGATTATCCAGTAAATAAGCGAACTTATAGTGATTAATAATATGATTATTGCAGCTAATGCGGTAAAACTCATAGTTGAATAAAATGGAGCTTTCGAATATGTCAGGGGTCCATCGGTGATTAACATTATTCTGCCAAAGGGATCTGTTTTAAAAATAATTTTATGAAACGGGCCAAAGGCATCCTGAGTTCTTCCTTCTCTAAGGTTCTGATACACACCAGGCTCAATTTCAATAAATTTATTTGTTTCTCCGCCATTAGTTACCAGAAGATATCCATCTTCATCCACATCAACATTAATAATACCCCCAGCCAATATGCTGGTAATTTTCTCATCAGTAGTAACGCTTTTCCGGTTCATCTGGTATTCACCTGTAAACTTTTTAGCCCTTTCCCGGCTGCCTTCGCCAGGTACTCCCTTTATTTGAGCTGTAATTGGATAGTAAAAATCCATAAACTCTTGAAAAACCTCGGAATGAAGAAGATGATTACCACCACTGTAGGAAATAAAAATTCCTATATTCACTTCCGGCACCAAGTAAAGACCTGAGTTATAGAGCATAGTGCTTCCACCATGAAAAAGCACATCTTTGTCATTAAAGACCCCCTCCATATATCCAAGAGTCATGCCTCCCAACGTCGGATCATAGGTAAAGTGCTGCTTATGCATTTCTTTTGCGGTTTCTTCCTTAAGGATTCGTCCTCCGCTATAAGCACCACCAGATAAATGGGCTATCATGAAATTGGCCATATCTGAGGCAGTACTGCTCATACTGCCTGCTGGTTCGAGCATTATGTATTCGAAACTTGCTTCAGTATATGACCCATTAATAAACCTGTAGGGTTTAGCAATACAGGCAGGCGAGTCTAATGTTGGAGGTTGCCGGTAGGTACTGTTATTCATATTTAAAGGCGTGAAAATATTTTTTTCAACATAATCTGAAAAGGGCTGACCAGATAATCTTTCTACAATATAACCTGCCAAAGCAGTACCATAATTTGAATAGGCAGCAACTTCACCAGCGGGAAATATCCTTGCAGGCAGGTAGTTCTTTATATATTCATTCAGAGGTAAAAGATCATCTTCCGAAAGCCTGAAAAGTATGTCGGGGTAATCTTCAAAACCTGGAGTGTGGGTCATCAAATGGGTCATTGTTATCGGTTCTTCTATAGTTTTTTGGAGGGGTTTTTCAAGCCGTGGTGATATTTCAAAATCCAAATATCTGTTAATATCGGTATTTAGATCCAGTCTGCCCGCTTCAACAAGCTGCATTACTGCAGTCCAGGTAATTAATTTGGAAGTAGAACCAATACGAAAAAGGGTAGTATCGGCATCAACCAGAATATTGTTCTCAATATCTGCCAGGCCGAATCCTTTCTTATATACAATTTCGCCATTCTTCACGACAGATACGGTTGCATTGGGAATATGATATTTCTCCAGCTTGGATTTCATTGTATTGTCAAAAAAGGCTTCTAAGCTGATATCTTGAATGTCGTTTGCAGAAGCAGCCGCTGCAGATAGGGCTAAAATCAAGCTTATCAAAAAACTAACGAACGTAAGATATTTAATCCTTTTAAACATTTTATCACTCCGTTCCGTTTTTTATTTTGATTAACTTTTACTTAGCCGGGCGGATAGTATTACATCATTAGCCGCACTTGATAATAAATCCATCAAATCCTGTATTTCATAATCTTTGGGCAGTAAGCCGTGGGCAACCATTACCGAGAGGCCCAATTGAAATATCTTCATTTTTAATAAAATAGTTTTTAACTCATCCACCGTGAAACCTTCCAACTCAGGGTCCTTTTTCATCTGTTCAATCAAGGCCGGTATTATTTTCTCATCATAGACTTTTATGCGGCTATTATTGGTCATGACTAAATCTCTGAAAATTATGCTGTATTCTGAGGCAAACCTTAGACTTGCCCTCCCTATATCATGAAATGGGTTTCCTGAACTTTCTTCGCTTAAAAGCTGTTGACTGACACTTATTATCTTCTCTATTAAAGCTTCATTCAGTTCATCAATGTTTTTAAAATTTACGTAGATGGGGGCTACAGAACTGCCCATTTGTTCTGCGATTTTTCTCATGGTTATACCATCAATTCCTTCTGTTTTAGCTATTTCAAAGGCTGCATCAATTATTTGCCCCTTGGTAAATTTAACCTTAGGTCCCATAGTAACACTTCCTTCTTGTAACATGAATTATATATCATATGTTATATAATTCATGTTACATCATGTGCTAATTTTTTGCAATAGTTTTTCCAAATTCCCATATACTTCTTCCTTTGGGGAAGGTTGGTTTTATGGTGAATAGGCATGAAAAAACCACTATCTTTCAAGTGGCTTCTTCCAAACAATTAGGCTTATTATTAATCAGGTACTAAAAATTCATGCTCCAAATAACACTTGCACCTTATTGCTCGCATCGGAACCAAGGTGCGACCGTTTTCAACAGTTGGGGGTATATCAAATTGAAGGGTTTCACCGTTTAGTGTTACTGTCGTTGCACAAACCAACCCCACTGGAAACAAGGCTAAACATGTTATCACAACCAACATTATTAAAACTATCCTCGACATGATAATCCCTCCTTATTATTATGATATGTTCTATGCCTTGTAATATTTTACCTTTAGGGATAATGTCGATAATTCTCACATAAAGTGTCAGTAAAAAAGTTGGCATTATCCGTCTTAGAAGTCTACCCTTTTTAATTAGCCACAGTATTTTTTTGCTTACGGTATATTTTAAATGCATGCAGGAAAATTGCAATCACCAGCCAGGCAATGGAAAATAAGAGGCCATTCCTGATGTAGGGCCATAATATATCCCAGCCAATTCCTTTTAAACTTAAATATTTCCAGGCATTTGCCACATGGATATACGGCCAGATGCATTTCACAACCTGGGAAAAACCTGCCGGCATCACGTATTCCGGCCAGACAGCGCCCGAAGTAAGCAAAAAAAGTGTATAAATAATAGAATAAAATTCCACAAAGTAGGTGTAGTTTTGTTTATTCAGAAAAGATATAAGTACCAGGCCCATTACCGTCAGGGCCAGTAAAAATATTATCATCAGGATAAAATAAGCCAGAATATTGCCCCTGACCGGTAAACTGTAAATCCTGCCGCACAGGCATAAACCTGTGAAACTGGAAATACAGATCGTGATCCACATGGTTCCGGTCCGCACCAGTAGAGACTTGCCTCTTAGTATAAGCACTTTCAAGCTGATTTTATCGTTGGCCAGAATTTTTTTCTCTTCAATTAGAGCTGGCAGGAGATAAATAATTAGATAGAAAAATTGAATTATCAAGAGAGTGGCAACATACGTTAAATAACACATATAACTTAATTGCGGGTCATATAAAGTCCGGTCTTTAAAGGAAAAAGCCGCGATGGCCTGTTTTGCTGCCTGAGGAAGCATATTTTTACCTTCAAAAATATTAAGCTGAAACTGTGCGTTGAATGTCCCTAAAATCGCACTGCTATAGCCCTGCGCATTATTTGCGAGCAATAAGTTAGTACCGTCAATCAGTAAAATTACTTTGGGCATTTTCTTCTGGCTTAAATCCTGGCTGAAATTATTCGGTATAATAATTCCGCCAATGATCTTTTTTGCTTTTATGGCATCCTGCAGTTCAATTTCAGAAGCCGCATAATAATTGACGTCCAGTCCAGGATGATTTTCAAAACTCTGAACGATCGTTCTTGAAAGTGAAGAATTATCCAGATTTGCAATCCCAAAGGGTATATTTTCTATATAAATTCCTCCAAAAAAGTAACACAGCCCCAACTGGACAAGGATTGGTATTGCCAATAAGACCAACAGTAACTTTCCGTCCTTGCTTATACATTCTGCCAGTTTCATACTTCTTTTGCCTCTTTTCCCCGGCGCGTCGAAATAAAACCGCTGATCAGGCTGCGCAATTCACCAAATTTACATGCGAACAGAATACCGAACCAGGTATACAAAATGAATTTAAGCAGCCAATAGATGTCGGGTAATACTTGCTGTAACGTTGCTCCCAGCAAGGTTACGTCTCTCAGGGGAATCACGTAATAGGCAAAAGGGATAAATTTAGATACCTTCTGAAAAAGATCCGTCATCGCAACGACAGGAAATGTGTATCCGGCAAGAAGTAATGTGGCCATGATCGGCGTTGCAAATTCTACTGCGGGTAGCTTTTCTTTTGTAAGCAGGCTGAGCAAAATACCAATATTGGCAATGCCGGTCATGTTGAGCACAGTCAATACCAGGATCGGAATTGTGCTGCCGTTAAATGGACTTTTAAACCAATCAATTTGAATCCATAGGGTTACCACGGTTGATAGCGTACCTGCCAAACCACAGAAAATCCCTTTTTTGAAATAGACCAAAAATCTTTTCTTTTTTTTGTCGAACATTTCTATGCCGAGAATGAAAACTGCAACCTGAACAATATTTACAAGGATTCCCTGCAGGAAAAAATTAGCCGTACTTTTGGCAGGGTTACCTAAAATCCTGGTCGTATAAGCAATTGGTTGAATATAGTTTTGTGTTTCTGCCGGTGTTAAGTTCAGTTTCCCCTGCATCACCTGCAAGAGATAACCGCTTCTGATTGTTCCCAACACTTCAGAAATTCCTGTTTTTACCGCTCCTGCCATTGCCATTTGGGTGCCGTCATATATAACTAAAATCTCGGGTGCTTGTCCGTTAAGCATATCCGAAGAAAAGTTTTTGGGTATGATGATGCCTGTTGCAATCTCTCCAGATTCAATCAATTTTTTTACGACATCGTTGCTTTGGCCGAAGTACTTGATGTCAAAAGCATCATTTAAACTGATTTTATCGGTTAAGTTCCTGCTTTAATGTAGAATTATCATGATCTACAATGGCGGTAGGAACATGGGTGACTCGCTGACCGCTGAATTCATATCCTAATATTAAACTGCAAACTGGAGGGAGCAGCAGGGTAAATAGAATGGGTATCAAAAGACCCTTGTTGATTATATGCCTGTTCTTCATTTGCTGATTCTCCAATATTCAGTTTTTCTTTTCCTCTCCGAAATTAACGAAAACAGTCATGCCTGCATAAAGCGGGACATCAACGTCTTGCAGTTCAACCTTGACCCCATAAGCTAAAATATCAAATTCGCCATTTGAATTCGTTGCTCTCTTTACGGCAAAATCAGCGCTTTTATTGATTTGTATGATCCTTCCCTGAAATACTTCACCAGGATATGCTTGAAAGGTGACTTCGACAGATTGATCCAATTTTACTTTGCTTAAGTTGTCTTCCATCACTTTGCACTCCACCCATGGCGCAGCAGTGTCGGTAATTACAGCGATAGGCAATCCTGTGGAAATCAACTCTCCTTCCTCCACACTAAGCTGAGTAATGATGCCGTCGGTCGGTGCAGTGATTTCAGTTTTGCCGATATTGACTTCAACCTCCGCAAGAGCTGCTTCAGCTTGCTCTAACTGTCCCTGCAGCGTAGTAATAGATGCGCTTGCCGCGTCAAGATCTGCCTGGGCCTGATCAAGCTCTTCCCGGGTTGCTCCATTTATGAGTAAATTATATTGCTGTTTTGCCACTTCATATTGAGCAGCAACAGAGTCCAGTTCGGATTTGGAGATCGCACTATTTTCAAAGAGGCTTTTCTTTCGATCATAGTTTGCCTGCGCCAGATCGAAGTTTGCCTTTGCCTGGGCAATTTCTTCCGGTTTTGCCCCGATTTGCACTTTCTTCAATGCTGCCTGAGCCCCTGCCTTTGCTGCTTCTGCCGAACTGATCTGTCCATAAACGGTGGCAATGGCGGCTTGTGCCTTTTCTCTCTGCGCCAGTAGATTATCGCTATCTATAACCGCTAAAATCTGGCCTTTTTTTACTGTATCTCCTTCCTTTACATTCAATTGCTTTATTTGTCCTGCAATCTGGGAGTTAATGTTGGTTTCTTTCATTTCCAAGGTTGACTGCACGACAAGCTTTTTGGATTCTTTAGCAATAATATCTTCTCCTGTCAGGTGATTCATAACAGTTCCCAGCACAACCACCAGGCAAATCACCAGGAAAATGATAATGCTTTTTTTTATAACTTCTTTTTTCATAAGATTCCCTTCACTTTCGTGCAAATTATGTTACATTATAGTAAACACCGTGTATGCTTATTACCTATTGTGCTACATAAATTAATTTAAGTTTTTTGTTAGTACAAAACAATGGTCAAAAAACCAAAATGTGTGGCATATCCATGAAAACCCGTGCCGAATGTTACTTATCTTGAAAAATTTTACAGGACAAAAGGAGCACTACCCATGGTGAATCAGGCGGATCTTCGTGTTGTCCGGAGTAAAAAAATGATCAAGGATGCGTTTGTTGATTTAATTGAAAAAGAAGGGTATGAAAATATTACTATCAAGGACATTGCAAAACGGGCCATGATCAACCGGAAAACCTTTTATTGTCACTATGAAAGTAAAGCTGTTCTCTTTGATGAAATAGTTAAGGATACCCTGGATCTGCTTATGCAAAATTTACAGTATGAAAAATTGGATTTTGACGATGCTCTTTTCTCTATTGATTTACAAAGGGAAATCCAGACGATTTTGCATAATGTCACCGAGAACAGGAGGTTATTTAGAATTCTCTTTAGCAGCAGCTCAAGCTATGAACTTACTATGCAAATAGAACGGCTCTTACAGACAAAAATTATCTATAAATTAATTAAGGCAAATCCGGCTAAGTACCTCTCTGAAATACCCCGAGAGCTGTTAACCAGTTCAGTGTCCTCGGTTTTTATGATCATTATAAAGTGGTGGATCAATCAGGATGTATATTCAGAAGAAGACGCTGCTAAAATTTTCTTGAAGCTAGTTTCTACAGGATTTACGAAATCGTTTGGTTTTACTAATTAAGAGAATTAAAACTGCGAATGTTACCAGGCAAAAATCGAGTAGGGTAGCGCCGCAGTAATTTTCTGCGGCGTTATCCCTCTCACAGAACCGGACTTACGGGCCTCGTATCCGGCTCCTGATAAACCTCAGTCACTTCTCCCAAAAGTGATGCAAAATGCC
>NZ_QFGB01000073.1:0-17269 GCF_004369245.1 Pelotomaculum sp. FP
TTACGTTTTGTCAAGTGTTTTTCTGAAATTTCTCCAATTTTTTAACGAAAAAAAGCAGGGTACCTTTTGATACTCTGCTCTTTTGTGCTGCGGGTATGGCCTTGGCCTTATCTTAATGACATTGCCCGTGCGGGTGTATTTTTTCGTGAAAACATGGTGAAAGACGAGCTTTTTTATATTTATGGACAAAAAAAGGTTTACTTAATTGATTAAGTGACAATAATAGTAGTGCAATAGAATAATTTTTTGAAAGGGGTTACCATTACATGACCACAACGTTGGCGGAATACTTCCATGGAGTGCAACACCGCCTGCCGGAAGAAGCGGAGAGGGTTATTAGATCTCTTGAGGAAGAAGGTCCCATGAACAAAGAGGAGCTATCCCTGACCGCTAAAGTGAAAAGGGCGGTCCTCGACCACATTGTTATCCAACTGTATGCGCTTGGTCTGGTGGACGTTGCTACCGAAGGCAAAAGTAAAATGTGCAGCCTGACCAAGCTTGGATATGATTTCCTGGTCTTAAGGAATGCCGGATAAGGCATTCCTTTTTACTTGTGGTTTATTCTTGGAACGCTTGGATATGTTTGAGACCACAGCAGGAAAAAACATGTTGAATATTTAATTAGTATAATAGATTTGTAAACGGCGTAGTAATGTGCAAAACCAGGGGTTTGGCGATGTAAATGATTCCGAAACCGGGTAGCAAGCCGCATACCGGTTAAATTTTTTTAAAGTTGGATTTTTAGCAATAGTTATGGCTTATGGCCTTCAGTATGACCAGCCCATCGGCAAGTTTGTATTCGTAGCCGGCTGCATGCTTCTCCATGGTGGTCGGCTTTTTCTACTCGTTTGAGGAAGTCTCAAAAAAACAACTGATTAATTTAATAAAATGCGTATAAAAAGAGTATATGAATTCAATTTCTCCAGAGATGTGATGAGAGAAAGGATGATTGAACCGCATGCTGACCATTGACAGATTTGAAGGGGAATATGCCTTAATTAAACTGAATAAAAGGATCTTTCACATCCCCAAGGTCCTCCTGCCAAAGGGGGCAAAGCAGGGCGATCGGGTCAGAATTGAAATCACCGTAGAGGAGGAACCTCGAGAACCAAGGAAGGAATAATAGGTGAGCTTTGGCATGGTTAGAGTTTTGATTGGAAAAAGGTTATGGAAGGATCTGCCGGTTCCGAAATAAGCCGGAGGGACTCTTATGACACTTCGCAAAAAGACATTGGTAGTCTTCGGGATTACACTGGCCATATTAATTATATTGCTTTATGCAACCTCAAGATGCACAATGTTGGAACGTTTCGCCGTGTTGGATGAACAGACCAGTCACCAAAACACTGAACGTGCCCTCTGTGCTGTAACAGAAGATATCGCATCTCTTTATTCCATCAACTATGACTGGGCCAATTGGGATGAAACCTATGCCTTCATTGAGGATGCCAACGAAGACTATATCAAGAGAAATCTCCCGGAAAACGCCTACGCCTACACCCAGTTCAGGATTAATTTGATTATTTATGTCAACTCCGCGGGGGAGATTATTTACGATAGGGGCTATGACTTTCTGACCGAAAAAGAGACAGCGGTTCCGCAAAGCCTTAAACAGCAGCTTGCGCCCGGCAGCCTGCTGCTGTCGCACCCACAGACAGACGGCAGCCTGGCGGGCATTATTCTCCTGCCCGAGGGTCCGGTTCTCATTGATTCCCAGCCGATCCGCCCCAGTGGAGGTAATGGACCGGCAGGAGGTTCACTGATTATGGGCCGCTATCTGGATGCGGAGGAGATCAGGCGGCTTGCCAGAAAGCTCCACCTTCCTTTGGTGTTGGAACGTTATGATCTGGCGGAGAAATCACCCGAGTTTAAGGATGTTTACCCGGCCCTATCGGAACAGGATCAGGTGGTGGTGCGCCCGCTGAGCGAGGAGACTGTGGCCGGCTACGGGTTGCTCATGGATCTGTATGGAAACCCGGCCCTGATCTTGAAAGTTGCGATGCCCAGGGATATCTACCGGCTGGGTTTAGCCAGTGTTCATTATTTTATCCTGCCATTGCTGGCCTTCTGCCTTATTTTTGGAATTGTGGTGCTGCTCCTGATAGAAAAAATGGTACTGTCGCGGCTGGCTGCTCTGAACAGTAGTGTACGGGGCATCAGCGCCAGCAGCGATCTTTCCTTGCGTGTCTCCATGACCGGTAAAGATGAGCTTACAAGCCTGGCCATGGCAGTTAATAAAATGCTTGAATCGTTGGCGCGGTCCCATCGCGCCCTTTACGAAAGTAAAGAGAGGTACCGCACCTTAACAGAGAACACCTATGATCTGATTAGTGAGATTGATACAAAGGGGCGGTACCTTTACGCCAGTCCCAATTACAAAGATGTCCTGGAATATGAACCCGGCGACCTTCTGGGCAAACACGTGACTGATTTTATTTACCAGGAGGATCACGCGGCGGTTATGGCTTCGTTGGGGAAACTACTACTGGATCACTTCGCCCCGGGGCAGTTGGTTTACCGGGCCGTGGCAAAAAACGGGGAATTCTGCTGGCTGGAAAGCACCGGGAAAACTTACAGCACAGCCGCAGGCGAAACCAGGACTGTTTTTGTTTCCAGGAATATCTCCGAAAGGCAGCGCTTTGAAGAGATGATCAGGTATCAGGCTTTCCATGATCCGGTTACCGGACTGCCCAACCGGATGCTGTTCAAGGACCGTCTCTCCCTGGCTATTGCTCACGCTAAGCGGTACAACCAGCCTCTGGCAGTGCTGTACCTGGATCTGGACCGGTTTAAGGTAATTAATGATACCCTCGGCCATGGTTTGGGCGATCGGCTGCTTAAGAGTGTGGCCGATCGTTTGACTGCGTGTGTAAGTGAGGAAGACACGGTGGCCAGGCTGGGAGGGGACGAGTTTACTCTGCTGCTGCCGGACGTAGACAGAGGAGAAAACGCCGCCGTAGTAGCCCAAAAAATAGTGGAGTCCATCCGGCAGCCCTTTAAAATTGATGGCTATGAACTTTTTATCACCACCAGCATTGGAATTGTCCTTCATCCCAACGATGGCAATGATGCCGAAACCTTGCTTAAAAACGCTGATACGGCTATGTACGGGGCCAAGGAAATAGGCAAAAACAACTACCAGTTATACAACCCGTCCATGAACGCTAAAGCTTTTGAAAGGCTATCTCTGGAAAATAACCTGCGTCGTGCTTTGAGCCGTAACGAATTTGTGGTTTACTACCAGCCCAAGGTGAACATCAACACGAAGTTGATAGTTGGCGTGGAGGCCCTGGCACGCTGGCAGCACCCACGGCTGGGACTGGTATCTCCCGATCAGTTTATTCCTGTGGCGGAAGAGACGGGGTTGATCGTTCCGATCGGCGAATGGATCCTGCGGACAGCCTGTGCCCAAAACAAGGAATGGCAGGAGGCGGGCCTGCCGCCCATACGGGTAGCAGTGAATCTTTCCGCGCGTCAGTTTCAACTGCAGAACCTGGTCGATACCGTCTCGCGGATTTTACAAGAAACAGGACTCGACCCCAGCTGGCTGGAACTGGAAATCACTGAAAAATTGGTCATGCAGGACGCTGAATATACATTCAGAGTCCTGGAGGAACTGAAGAACATGGGGATTATTCTGACCATAGACGACTTTGGTTCGAGTCTCTCCCTTGGTTACTTAAGGCGCTTTCCAGTTAACAAGTTGAAAATTGACAGGTCGTTTGTTAGTGAAATTGGTTCAAACCGCAACCATGAGGCTATCGCGGCAACGGTATTATACCTGGGTAAAAGCCTGAACCTGGGGGTTATCGCAGAGGGGGTCGAAAACGAAAAACAGTTGGATTTCTTAAAGCAGCACAACTGCAGCGAGCTGCAGGGCTTTATGTTTGGACGACCGGTATCGGCCAGCGATTTCAAGGAGTTGCTGCAAAAGGAATTTGAATTTCCAAGCCGGACAACCTAAAGGGCGGCTTTTTTACAGCCACCCTTAAGTTGTTAAGGATATTATACTATTTAAGTCCTAATTTATAGAGCGAATGAGCTCATACACAATTTATTGCCTTATAAGCCTGCAGATATGCCTACAGGTCGGCGAAAGCGAATTTGTTCAGGGCTACTTACTGATATTAAAGACCACTTCCCCTGATCCCAGGTGATATTTAGCCCCCGCCAGCGTCAGATTACCGCTCGCCAGCAGGCGCTGGATGATGGGGCTCTTTTGCAGGTCCCGTATGGTTGCCATAATATTTTCATCGGCAGCAGCCTCATAGAGCTGTGCTCCGGTTGCGCCGGCCGCCTTTGCCCTGGCCAGAGAGGGTTCAATTTTATCAATAATAGCCCCTATGCTTCCCTCTGCTTCTCCCCCGTCCACAGCAGCCTTAACGGCGCCGCAATTTTCATGGCCCATCACCACTACCAGCGGTGTGTGCAGGTGCTCCACAGCATATTCCACACTGCCTATCGCAATTGTATCTACAACATTACCCGCCGTCCGTACCACAAATATGTCGCCCAAGGCCTGGTCGAACAGGAGTTCGGGCGGTATGCGGGAATCCGAACAGGATACGATCACGGCAAAAGGGTTTTGGCCCTTTAAGAGCTCTTCCCGCCGTCCTGCTCCCAGTTCCTTGTCAGCAGGTTTACCACTGGTAAACCTGTTGTTTCCTTCAATTAGTTTTTGCAGCGCCGCCTCCCATGAGGCAGTAAGATTACTAGACATGCTCAACGCTTGACACCCCCTATCGATTTTCTATTAATAAAAGGATATTTAGCCATTAATTTTCTAAATCCTCTAAAGAAAACAATTTGCGCCAATATTTTAATAATATAGTCTATAGTAGTAGATCTCGGCAAGGATTCCATGAAGCCCTTGACAGAAAAATTCCTTAAAAAAGAGGAATTTGTGATTTGTTATCGAAAACAATAAGCGCTTACTTTACCATGTTAAAGCATTAATTATTTATTGGACGTTTGTTTGAGAGGTCGCCGGGAGGCAGGCTCCAATCCTCAGGAGTTTGTCTGTTTTTTTTAGAGTTGACTATTATCTGAGCAGAGGGGGACAAAACATGTACATCCGGGTTTATGAACTCAAGGAAATGGCTGCCGGGGATTATAGCAGGGTCATGAAAAGGAGCGAGGTGGAGACGGGTTCCATCCTGGGTGATGTAGCCAAAGTTATCGACCGGGTCAAGGAGCGCGGCGACGAGGCGCTGGTGGATTATACGAGGGAATTTGAAGGTGTTTCCATTTCCAAAGACCAGATCAAAGTAACAGCTGAGGAAATTCAAGATGCCTATGCCAAGGTTGATCCGGAAACTGTAGACGCTATAAAAACACTGGCCGGCAACGTCAAGCGTTTTCACGCCGCCCAGATGCCCAACAAAATGTGGTCCACAGAGCTTTCGCCGGGCCTGGTGGCCGGGCAGGTGGTAATTCCCCTGGAGAGGGTCGGGTGTTATGTGCCCGGCGGCAGGGGTTGGTTCCCATCCGCGGTGATGATGTCTGTCTTGCCGGCCAAGGTGGCGGGGGTTCCGCAAGTAATCGTATGTACTCCGTCCGCGCCGGACGGCTCAGTGCCTGCCGGGACGCTGATCGCCTGCGACGTGTGCGGGGCTGACTCGGTATACAGGGTAGGCGGCAGTCAGGCTGTAGCAGCTATGGCCTACGGTACCCAAACCGTCCCCAAGGTGGACAAAATAGTGGGTCCGGGCAGCAAGTGGGTGCTGGCGGCCTTTAAGCTGCTTTACGGCCAGGTTGAAATCGGCACGCACGCCGGGCCTGGCGAGGGGCTTATTATTGCGGACGAGTCGGCCGATCCGGAGTTTGCCGCGGCGGACATCTGTATCCAGGCAGAGCATGGTTTGGACTCCGCCGGGGTCCTGGTGACCCACGTCAGGGAGCTGGCTTATGCCGTACAGGAGCGGATAGGCCGCCATATTGAAAGATTGAGTGATTACCGCAAAAACTTTGTGGTCGAATCTTTGAGAAAATACGGGGCCATTGTAATTACCGAATCACTTGAGGAATCAATTGCTTATGCCAATGAGTATGCGGTGGAACACCTGGAAATCATGACCAGGGAACCCATCCTGGATATGCAGAAAATCAAAAATGCAGGCGGTATTTACCTTGGGCACTATACCCCTCTGAGCACCGGTTGCTTTGGCTCCGGCCCCAACCATGTCCTGCCGACCGGGCGCCGGGCGGTGGTTTCCGGGGGGCTGAAAACGGCGGACTTCTACAAAGCCGTTACCTTTGAGTATTTCTCCAAGGAAGGACTATCCAACCTAAAGGACGCTATGGTCAAGCTGGCTGATTACGAAGGTTTTCCGGCCCACGGCAACGCCATTCTGGAACGGTTTGCCCGGGACTAACGAGGAAGGCAGGAGAAGAGCATGTTGGCTGCCCGTTATTACGGCATTGGGGATGTCAGGGTGGAAGAAGTCCCGCGGCCCGTTTGCGCCCCGGGTGAGGTTTTGATTAAAGTGGCCTATGCCGGCATCTGCGGATCGGACTTGCATATATACCGCAAGGGAATGTTTGTAACTTATATCCCGGTTACCATGGGACATGAATTTTCAGGCGTGGTTGCCGAGGTCGGGGCTGATGTGACCGGACTTTCGCCTGGCGACGCGGTGGTGGGAGACCCGCGGGTTTCCTGCGGGAACTGCGAGTGGTGCCGGCAGGGTCAGGGGAACCGCTGCCCGGAGCTGGGCTTTATTGGTGAGGTTTCCCCCGGTTGTTTTGCCGGATACCTCTTGATGAAGCCGGAGTACCTTTTGAAAATTCCCCAATCCATGTCATTGCGGAAGGCGGCTCTGGTGGAACCGCTGGCTGTGGCCCTGCACATTGCAGCAATAGCGAAGTTGACCCCCGGGGTGAGTTTGGGTATTGTCGGGGCGGGCCCGATCGGACTTTTGACCATTTTGGCTGCCCGGGCGGCCGGGATCAGCCGGGTGGCCGTGGTTGACCTCTCCCCGGGCAGACGCGCGTTTGCTGAAAAACTTGGGGCAGACCTGGTAATGGAAAGTTTTCCGGAGGATGCCTCCAGTCAGGTTGATGTGGTGATTGAGGCGGTTGGGGTGGAAAACACTTTGCAAGGCGCCGTAAAATGGCTTAAACCCGGCGGCCGTTTGATAATGGCCGGGTTGTATGAGGACAAGATTCTCTTTGACCCCAACGATATAGTGAATAAA
The DNA here is from genome assembly GCF_004369245.1 of Pelotomaculum sp. FP. Taxonomy (NCBI): domain Bacteria; kingdom Bacillati; phylum Bacillota; class Clostridia; order Eubacteriales; family Desulfotomaculaceae; genus Pelotomaculum; species Pelotomaculum sp. FP. The sequence goes on from NZ_QFGB01000073.1 coordinate 7,197, forward strand.
GAACTTGACGTCAAGGGTGTCAACGCTTACGGGACAGGTGACCTGAAGAAGGCCACAGACTATATAGACGGTGGTATTATTGATGTTACTCCGGTGGTATCACATATACTGCCGCTTGCTTCGGCGGCGGATGCTTTTACCATGTTGACTGCCTCCGACAAAAACGCCGCCAAGATTCTCTTTAAAATGGATTACTGTAAAACGTAATAAAGCTGTTCCCAATAAAGTGTTCCGATTAGTGCAAAATGCAAGTGATGTAGGCGCCATTTCAATCGCACACGGCGCGCCAGCGCCGTACTTCAATGTCTAATGGAACATTTGTGCGAATAAATTCGCACCTGCACTTTTTGGGGCATTCCTTTGGAGACAGGTATTGTCGAGATACATGTCGTTTTATATGTTCGTACTCGTTAGTTGCAGGCGATAGCCAGGTAAAGGGGGTTTTGCGTCTTGCCGGTAAGCGCATTGAACGCAGCCGGGGAAACCGGTACGGTCTTAAGACTGAGCCAAATATCCAAAATTTATCCGGGGACGGTAGCCCTGCACAATGTCAACCTGGATGTGCAAAAAGGGGAAGTCCACGGCATTATCGGCAAAAATGGCGCCGGCAAGTCAACCCTGGTCGGGATTATCGCGGGTATGATCAGCCCGACGGAAGGCGAGATATTTGTTGAAAATAAGAGATTTACAGCCTTAACCAGGATTATCTCCAAAAAAGAGAAGATATCCATTGTTCCACAGGACCCTCAGGTGATCCTTGACTTCACGGTGGCTGAAAACCTTTTCATGGGCGATTACATCTGCCGGAACAGGTTTGTTAACTGGAAGGAGATTTATAGCCGGGCAGAGCAGATTTTAAAAAAAGCAGGCCTCCATATCAACGCGCGTGCCAAAGCGGCCGATCTTTCCATTAGTGAGCGCCAGCTCTTACTGGTGCTGAAAGCGTTTTATGTGGAAAATGCCGGTATTGTCATCCTGGATGAGGTGTCGGCTTCCCTCTCACAGAAGGATGAGCAGATCCTGTATAAAATTATCGACCAGATCAAGGCGACCGGGAACACCGTTCTCTTCATTTCCCACCGGACCGATGAACTGTTAAAGGTCTGTGACCGGGTCACCGTCCTGCGCGACGGCAGGACGATTGTCACAGAAAGCTGTGCGGACCTGAACAGGGAAAAACTTTCCTCATTGATTGTCGGTGAGGAATTCAGGGCTAATAAGAGAACCCAAGGGTCAGTTCCAACCTGCGATATGAATGAAGGACCCGTATTGTCTGTGGAAAACCTTACCAGGCTGGGATTTTACCATAATATAACCTTTCAGTTGAGAAAGGGTGAGATTCTTGGCCTCGCAGGCTTGCGGGGCAGTGGCCGGACGGAGATCCTCAAAGGCATTGCCGGCATTGAGCCGGCGGAAGGCGGGCTGATCAGAGTTGGCGGCACAGTCAGGCGCCTGACCCATCCCTCCCAGGCTTTAAAAGAAGGTATTGTTTACCTGCCCGAAGACAGAGAGAACGAGGGAATTCTGGGCACTTTGAGTGTCAGGGAAAATCTCATCTTAAACTCCCTGCCGGCTGTAAGCCGGGGGGGAGTAGTCAATAAGGCGCGGGAAAGGCAGTTTACAGCCGGCGTTATCGAGACGTTGGGTATTAAAACGGCTTCCCAGGAACAGGAGGTCAACCAGCTTAGCGGGGGCAACAAGCAAAAGGTTGTGGTGGGCAGGATTGCAGCGACGCTGCCTAAAGTGGTGCTGCTGGACGAGCCTACTAAGGGCGTGGATATCTCCGCCAAAGAAAGCATTCTGGACATAGTCAGAGAAAATTTATGCAAAACAGCGGGAATCATCATGACCTCGCCGGGCTTAGACGACTTGATCATGGTCTGTGACCGCATTTTAATACTGTACCGGGGCGAAATTACCGGGGAGTTAAAAAGGGAAGATTTTTCTGAAGGAGACCTGTATATGGCGGTACAGGGCAATAAGATAGAAAACCCTAGTTAGCTATCATGGATCAAACACATCAGAGACTTCCCCCCCTCAAAGTAATATAGTTTGTTATTTCAGGATGTCGTAAGGCGTAAGGCGTAGGGCGTGAATTATACTGCATTCCTTATAGGATGGTCGTGAGACGTGGGACGTGAGTATATGCTGTATGCCTTTGGGGTCTGAAAACAAGGTAATGGCATGAGGAGCGATACTTCAACAAATGCAGGTGCGAATTCATTCGCACAAAAGCTACAGAATATATGCAGACCCACGTCTCAAGTCTCACGTCTCACGTCTCACGTCTAAAATTTTACGCCTTACGCCCTACGCCCTACGACATGGATCTTACTATAAACGTTTTGCGAGTAGTTACAAAATTCTGGTCTTAAGGGAGTAAGATTTAATGCCCAAGAAGCTTCAAGTGCAGTTGTTTTTGTTGGATAACCTCATATGGGTTATTATCGCGGGGTTCTTCCTCCTGAATGTGGTGATAACCCCCAAGTTTGCGACCTATGATAACCTGGTCAACATTTTTTACCACAGCGCCATCATGAGCATGCTTGTCCTGGCGCAGGGCCTGGTTATGATCATCGGTCTGCTTGATCTATCCATCGAGTCTATCCTGGCCTTTGCGCCGGGTATTGCCCTCTTGCTGGCCACCAAATGGCTTCCAGGCAGTATCGACCCAATCACTTGCATCTTTATAACGCTGGCTGTGGGAGCCCTGGTGGGGCTTTTTAACGGGGTCTTTATTGCCAAGATAGGGGTAAACCCTTTCCTGCAGTCACTCTCCATGCTGATCATGCTGCGTGGCGTCGTCCTTTTTTTGGTCCCCTTCTCCATCTTTCCACTCGCTAAAGTCTATACTTATGCCGGGCAAGCCAGAATGGTCGGCAATATTCCGGTGGCAATCCCGATTGTCCTGATCATCTTCATTATATTTCATTTTATTTTGCAGCACACCACTTTTGGCCGCTACTTCGTGGCCACCGGGGGCAATGCCAGGGCCAGCTTTGTTTCCGGCATCAATACGAGCAAAATGGTGATCTGGGCGTTTGTTATCAGCGGTATACTGGCGGCTGTGGCCGGTCTTCTGGCGGCCGGCAGGCAGGGTTCAATATCCAACTCCATGGGCGACGGGATGGTCATGCTGTCCTTCGCCGGCGCCATCCTGGGCGGCGCCAGCCTTGATGGCGGCAAAGGAACCCCGCTGGGTATGCTGGGAGGAGCGCTGCTGCTGGGTATGATTTCAAACTCTCTGAATTTACTCGGAGTGAATGTCAGCCTGGTTTACGCCACCCAGGGCGCGTTGATCTTTTTGGCCATCATAATCGACCGGGTAAGAGAGAAGGTCCGCAATCACTTGTTGCACCAGGAACAGGTTAAAAAGATGCTGCGCCACGAGCAGCAGGAGACAAATCAGCTGGCGATCGGCTAAAAAAGAGATTAGACAATGAGGTAGCAGACTCGGCGTAAAGCATGAATAAACACTCAGCGATATGTGTTGGGTAATTCACTCCGAATGTATTTTAAGAGAAGACGGCATTTTCAAAGAGAGAAACAACAAAAACAGTCTTTAGGGGGTGTTTGGAGAAAGGTCCTGAAGTTCTAGAATCAAGAGAGAAAAAAGGAGGCGTTATTAATGAAGATTAAATGGATTACAGGCCTGGTGACGGTGCTGGCGCTGGCTATGTTGCTATCCGGTTGCGCGTCCGGCCAGAGCGAAAAGAAATCCGAAACGGCGGGCCAGGACGGCAAGCAGCTGGTTTTCGGTATGATTATTAAAGACCCCACGGCCCCCTTTATCCAGGCTTTTATCAACGGAGCAGAAAGTAAGGCCAAGGAACTCGGGGTAAAGGTCGATATCAAAGACGGCCAGGCTGACTCTTTGAAGATCATGGAATTAATGGACAACTTTATAGTACAGAAAGTGGATGGCTTTATCATGGCCGGCGCGGTGGACTTAAAGGCGATTGTCCCCGGTGTTAAAAAGCTGAATGAAGCCGGCATACCTATCATGGCTCTTGACACCTCCCCCGAAGGCGGTAAGGTGGACATGTTCTTGTCCTTTGATATTGAGCAATCCAGCAAAAAGGCGGCTGAAGCTTTCGTTCAGGGAATTAAAGACCGCAACGGCGGCGAGGTGCCCAAGGGTGTGGTAGTCGAAATCACCGGTTCTCTGGAGGATATGTTCACCCAGGCCTGCACCAAGGGCTTTCGCTCGGTAGTCGACCAGTACCCGCAGCTTACAGTTGTACAAGGTGAAGGAAAGTGGAACAATGATGACTCCAATAAACGGACCAGCGATCTCATAACCCGCTATGGAAAAGAGATCAAGGGTATATATGTGCAGACACCTGACATCATGGGCGCCGGTGTAGTCACAGCCATAGAAGCAGCCGGCTTAAACCCCAAGGATTACGGCATTACAGGTATCTGTATGGGTCCGGAAGGGTTGCAGCTAATCAACGAAGGCAAGGTCCTGGCTATTGTTGAACAGCCTGCTTTTGAATCAGCGCAACTCGCGGTACAATATCTTTATGATCTGAAAAATGGCAAGGAGATACCCAAAATCGGAGATACCGTCACCAAGGATAACGCCTTGTGGTCCCCTGCCAAGGTAATCGAAAACCCGTGGGCTGACGAGGGCGCCTATATGGTGCTGCAGGGCCCGCTGGTGCCGCTTGAGGTAAAAGCAGACAACCCCCTGCTGTGGGAAAACAAACTGAGCAGCTTGTGGAAACAGGAAAATAAATAGTAACATGGTTTTCTGAAATTAATGATTTCCGGTACGTAATGCACCTGACTTTAACGGTCCGGTGCATTTTGTATAGCTTTTCATCGTAACCTTCAGATTTAAAAAACTAACAATTGAGCAGGATAATGGTTAATACTGTCTAAATAAGACCATATATAATTCATAATTTAACCAATCGCACACGGCGCATTGGCGCCGAACTTATTGGAGCCGAAGCAACATGTGTGCGAATGAATGCACCTGCATGTCTGTGGTATCCTTATGTGCAGTTGAGCACTTGTTTTCAAGATAGGGATTGCTTTGACATGTTTGTTTGCTCATAGGGTCACCCATCATCATGAGAATAATAGCACTGTAATTTACCCTGCTAAATGAACAAACTTCAGCAAATAACAAAACAAGTAGCAACAGGAGGGCTACCATGGATCAAAACACGTCCCTGCGCAAACACACATTAATTTCAGCCATAATGGCTTCCTTTTTAACCCCATTTATGGGCAGCGCCGTCAACCTGGCCATTCCCAACATTGGCCTGGAGTTTAACGCCGGCGCCACTCTGCTCAGCTGGACGGTCAGCAGCTATCTGCTGATCACGGCCGCCCTGCTGTTGCCCTTCGGGCGATTGGCGGATATGGTGGGAAGAAAAAAAGTATTTGTTACCGGGTTGGCTATTTTTACCCTGGGTTCCCTGTTGTGCGCGCTTGCCTGGTCGATCGAAACACTGATTCTGTTCCGTTTGCTGCAGGGGGTCGGGGGATCGATGATTTTCGGGACCAGCATGGCCATCCTTACTTCAGTTTTTCCGCCGCAGGAGAGGGGCAAGGCGCTTGGTTACAACCTGGCTGCGGTCTATACGGGCCTTTCATTAGGTCCTGTTCTGGGCGGGGTATTAAACCACCAGATGGGGTGGCGGTCTATCTATTATTTTATTGTTTTGCTGGGAGCGGCCGCTTTTGTGATTACCTCGACCAAACTAAAGGGAGAGTGGTTAGGTGCGGAGGGAGAACGTTTTGACACAGTCGGGACTGTCCTTTACATAGTCGGGCTGGTTGCTGTTCTATATGGGTTTTCCACCATAGCTACGTCAATCTGGGCCAGGTATATCCTTGTCCTGGGCATGATTTTGATGGTCCTTTTTGTACGCCACGAAATCAAAGAGCGGAATCCTATCTTAAACATGAAACTTTTTAAAAATATAGGATTCGCTTTCTCCAACTTGGCGGCACTAATCAACTACAGCGCTACCTTTGCGGTAGGTTTCCTTTTGTCTCTGCATCTACAGGTGGTTATGGGCATTAACTCCCAGTCAGCCGGGCTGATCCTGCTGGCCCAGCCGGTCATCATGGCCGTGCTCTCGCCGTTTACCGGCAGGCTTTCGGACCGGGTAGAACCACGGGTGGTAGCTTCCTGGGGCATGGGCCTGACCACCCTGGGGCTGTTCATCCTTATCTTCATCAGCAGGAGCACGCCGGTTTGGTCGATTATCCTCAACCTGGCCCTGCTGGGAACAGGCTTTGCCTTGTTTTCCTCCCCGAACAGCAATGCCATTATGGGTTCGGTTGAAAAAAGGTTTTACGGTGTGGCCTCCTCCACCCTGGGCACCATGCGGCTCGTCGGGCAGGCCGTGAGTATGGCCGTGGCCACCCTGTTCATTGACCTCTATGTAGGTACAGCCGGGCTGAGCCCGGCTTACGCCGATCAGATTGTTGCCAGCGTGAAAGTTTCTTTCATGGTATTTGCTGTCACGTGCTTGTTCGGCATCTATGCCTCACTGGCGCGGGGGGAAATTAACACGGGGGCAAAACGGGGTTAGCGGGAGGCGGATATTTATTATTATTCGGTCTATCCGGTTGTAATGAAGCGAAAAATTTACGTAGCCGGTTTTTCCAACCTGTCAACTCCAGCGGCGAGGTAGGGGGGTATCAAATTCAATACTGTCAAGCCTGTCATTGACGGAAGTGCGGACGGAGCGTTGATATAAGTATCTGGGGAGAAGATTCTGATAGGAAATCTGACGGAGGCAAGATTTTGAGTAAGCAAAAAAGTTTCTAATCGCTTTACAAACTCCCAATTGCTGGAGATTCACATGAAAACCTCCATTTCAGCTCTAATTGCATTTTTTGAAAATACTCTGTAGCCAACGGCTACTGCTAAAACTACTTCCTCAGCTTGTATTCGATGATTCTTTTATAAATGGTTCCCACCCGTTTGACCAACCTCCTTCCAAAGAAAAGCTTTTATACCCATCATTTCGTAACGCTTTAGCTATTTTGTATGATTTGTCACCTGTTTCACAATAAACAATTATTAATTTATCTATGCTAAACTCTCTATTTTTTATTTCAAGTTCATTAACATTAAATTGTTTAGAACCTGGTATGTGGACTCCGAGAATCAACGATCCGGTAAGAATTGAAATAAAGCAGTGCCACAGATTCGTTCCTGTAACAACAGTTGCTAAAAGTGTTGAGGACACCGCAAGTATTATTGTGTGGACTTACAAATTCCTGCCACTTTGGCGCAAATAACCCAATTCCGGGCTTAAATAACCAAAATACAAACCGTGCTGGTACTCGGGAGCTTTTTATTTTGCCATCCGATTATTGCTGTGCATAAATGGTTTGCCAGGCACCCTGCTACTTTAAACAGTCCACCACAACACCGCATGGTGGCTATTAGCCATTAAGGCAGATTTTTCAAAAAACCGGGCCAGGAAGATTTTTTAAAATATGAAAAAGATTATCATGATGTTATAATGGAGCTATGCGGGGTGGATAGTAATGATTTACCTTGATGTCTGTTGTCTGAACCGTCCGTTCGATGACCAGACCCAAGAAAGGATCCGGCTTGAATCTGAAGCTGTTTTGTCAATTCTTTCTGGTTGTGAAGCAGGTAAATGGTATTTGGTCGCTAGTGAGGCCATTGATTATGAAGTCTCAGTCACTCCTGATCCTGAACGGAAAGAAAAGGTTGGTGCTTTTGCGGATTTAGCCATGAAAGAATAGAAGTTGATGAAGGAGTAAAAAAAAAGAGCCGATTACCTTGTGAGCATAGGATTTAAGCCATTTTACGCTTTGCATCTTGCCAGTGCTGAAAGTGTGGTTGCCGAAGTGCTCTTAACGACTGCTGACAAATTCCTATGTGTCAAAATATTGTGAATGTTAAACAGAGTGGTCGCCCGGCACTGATGGGATAGGAAAAGATATTTTAACAGGGGGTTTTAATTGACAACACCTTAAAATGCAGATAAACTGTATTTGCAGCTAATCAGTTAAGGAGGCGTTGCAGATGCCAGAGGTCATACAGCAGGTACAAAAACGTATGCTTATCAGTCTGTCTCAGATTGCTAAAAAACTAAATATACAGGAAGGGGATTATATCGCCTTAGAGGAACGGGATGGGGGAATTTTTATTAAACCCGTTGCATGGCACGATAAAAGCCAAGAGTATTTTTGGTCTGTTGCTTGGCAGGAAAAAATGAAGCAAAGCGCTGACGCCTTAAAAGAAGGCCGATATAAAACATTTTCTAATGCCGACGAATTATTAGAGTACCTTGGGGAAGAAAAGAATGCCGACGATAATTCTAACTGACCCTTTTAATAATGACTTTCGGAAGCTATCAGCTGCCGAACGAAAGCAGACCAGGAAAACTCTACGTTTTATGGCTGTCAATCCAAAACATAATTCACTTAAGATTCACCGGATCAAGGGTACAGGGTTTTGGGAGGCTTATGTCAACAAAGATATTAGGGTTGTTTTTGAGCAAAACAGCGACACGCTAATACTTCACGCTATCGGGCACCATAACATTTTACGAAAAATATAAATTGGTTTACAGTAACGTATAATCATCAGGGTGAGACAATTCCCAAACGATCTGCATCTTCCATTATCCGTAGAATTATATGTACACTCCAATAAAAAGTAAAGGTGGTTTTTCATGGATGCATTAAAAGCAATTGAATTGAGAAAAAGCACGCGAAGCTATCAGCAAAAACCTGTAGAGGCTGACAAGATTGAGCAGCTTATCGCGGCAGCAAATAATGCTCCAAAGGCAGGTACGCTCCATATTTCTGTAGTCGAAAATACAGATGTACTGAAAGAATTAAATAATGCGACATTGATTGCCATGAAGAACTCCGGCGTCGAATTTTTGATGAGTCGCGCTGCTCTCGAAGGATATCAGCCGCTATATGGCGCCCCTGTGTTGTTCTTGTTAACAGCTCCTAAGGATGCTCCATACAATACAGCCACCGCCTCATGTGCGGCGGCCAATATCACAATTGCCGCAACAGCCCTTGCGCTTGGTTCGTGTTATGTGATTTCTCCTTTGCTTGGCCTTGATGGCAAGAGTGAACTTAGTGGGAAAATAGGTATTCCCGAAGGGTTCTCTCCTGTTTGCGGTGTTCTGGTGGGCTATTCCGCCGGTGAAGCATTTTCAACACCTAAATCAGCCGCATATAGTGTAAATTATTGCAAATAGCCTCCTGGTCCCCTGCAGTTGTCTCTGCTGTGCGAGTTCATGCAAACAAAGCATTTAAGCTGTCAATTATATCGCTGTTTGCAGTGTGATGTGGAAGAGGAAATTCCGGAAGAGGTAGTTAAGTATTTTGACATTTTGGTTCGGGGGAGCTGACTGTACCTCCCAGGTTTGCCTGTGAAAAATGCGGAGGAGAAATGCGTCCCAAAGAGCCGTGGCATACAGTTTAGAAGACATCTTCTAAAAAAGGAAGAACCGCCCGACGGCGGGCGTCAATAAGGAAGTATTGTTAACAGGGAACGGTGTGGCCGGAAGGCTACGCCGTTTCTCTGTGTACGCCCAGCATGGGCGTCATCTATAGGGTGAAAGTCCCGAACGGGGGCTGGCGAGCGCCTACCATTAGCCAAAGGCAAGGGTGTCCGTCGCGAGACGGAATCTGAAGGAAGCTGGAGGCAAACGCTTGACCCGAGGTACACGAACCCAATTTGAGGCTGTCTTAGCCGGACAAGTCACCACAACATGACAAAGTCCAAAGCCGCCAAGGACTGAGGTAGTAAACTTGGGCGGGTATATGAGCGAAAAGATGACGTTTTTATCTGGGGAGGTCTGCAGGAGATGCCAAGTAATTTGGTAACCGTCGTTGTGAAGCGGCGCTGAACCTGCAGAAGTCAGCCGAGGTCATAGTACGGCAGTAGGGGATAGGCGGTAGCGTCCGGCGCTATGAGGCTGTATTTTCAACTGTGTAAATGGGAATAATCTCCAATATAAAACAAAAAGGAGAAATGACCATGACACAGTTAAACGAAAAGGAAATGCAGCTTGCAGCTCTGATTAGCGAAGAGTGTGCGA
>NZ_QFGB01000074.1:0-16722 GCF_004369245.1 Pelotomaculum sp. FP
AGTCTGCAACTCACCTCACCGTGCTTTGTAGTGTGCCTTTCCCTCAAGGCTATTGTACCCAAAGGATGGTTACTGCACATCCCGGTTTTCATTCCTATTTGTGTCGCCCGCAGTAGGCGGAGAAATGGAGGTTTACATGTCTGAGAAAATAATTCAAGGAGAAAAAAGGGTCTTTATGACCGGTAACGAGGTGGTCGCCTGGGCGGCTATAGCGGCCAAGGCCGATATTATGTACGGCTATCCGATCACCCCCCAGAATGAAATCATGCACTACTGGACCAGGCTGGCCCCAAAATATAATAAGACCTTTCTTCAAACTGAAGACGAGCTTTCAGCAGGGTTTACCACCGTAGGCGGGGTGATGGCAGGGCGCAAAGCTTTTACGGCTACAGCCGGGCCCGGTAATACGCTGATGCAGGAACCCATGTCGATGGCGGAGATGATGCGCTTGCCGACCGTGGTGGTAATCCAGCAGAGGGGCGGTCCATCCACGGCGACGGTGATTTATTCCCAGCAGGAGGTAACTCTGACCACCCTGGGCGGGAACGGTGAGGGGATGCGGATTGTATATTCCACAGCCAACCACCAGGAGCTGTATGATTACACCATCAAAGCATTTAACACGGCCTGGAAATACCGCTTTCCGACTTTTGTGCTTGGTGATGGATACCAGGCGAAAATGCGTGAACCCCTGACCATGTATAAGCCGGAAGAGCGAGGCGTGCAAATTATCGAGCCGCAGGCCTATGTCGGGCTGGCGGGTGTACCGGGGCGGGACCGGCCCCCGGCGCATCACCGCAATACCTACAACCTGGAAGAAGAGCTTTACGAGAAGGTATCCCACGATATGGCTGAATTTGAAAGAATAGCGCCCGAGGTTGCTGAATTCCAGGCTGAAAATACGGATGACGCGGAACTTGTGGTGGTCGGCCACGGGGTGGTTTTCCGGGCGGTACGGGAGGCCGTAAACAACCTGAGAGAGCAGGGACACAAGGTGGGTTATTTTCGGCCGGTGACCCTGCGTCCCCTGCCGGTGCAACAAATCAAGGAGCTTTCAGCCGGTGTCAGTAAAATTCTGGTGGTTGAGTCAGCTTACGGGCAGTTGGCCAGGCTCTTTAAAGAGGTTGCCTACGGCGGCACAGCTGAGATTACTCACCTTTTCCGGCCGGGGATCGGTATTACCGCTACTGAAGTTGAAGTCAGGGTTAAAGGACTGCTGGAGACCGGCCTGCGCAAACCCAGGTTGCGGAAGGCCTCAGTTGGCTAGTTCCACAGCCTCTGAGGCGGCCCGGCAGAGGATGAAAACAAAAAGTTCAAAACATACTAATATGACACCTTAAGGAGAGTCTTGCATGGCGCCACAACCAAAAATGCCCCGCAGTTGGCGGGCGGAGACCAAGCCCCATAAGTTTTGCCCGGGATGCGGACACGGTATTATTTTAAAATTTCTCGGAGAGGCTATTGATGAACTGGAGATCCACGACAAAGTGGTCTTCGGCTGTGATATTGGCTGTTCACTTTTATCCTGGGATTTCTTCAACCTGGATTCGGTCCAGACCCACCACGGGCGGACCATCCCGGTTATGACCGGTATCAAACGGGCCAGGCCGGAATTGATCTGCATCGCATACATGGGTGACGGCGGCGGTTATTCCATCGGCGCTCAGCATATGGTCGCAGCGGCGGCCCGGAATGAAAAAATTACGGCAATCCTGGCCAATAACACCCAATATGCCATGACCGGGGGGCAGATGGCTCCCACCACCTTGCCGGGGCAGAAAACCGAAACCTCGCCTTACGGGCGGGATCCCGAAGTGACCGGTTATCCCCTGCAGGGGCCGGAGATGGTATCCGCCATTACACCGGACGGAGCTTACGTGGCCAGGAGCAGCATCGGCAACCTACGGCAGCTAAAGGCAGCGTTAAAGAAAGCGCTGGAGAACCAAATCAACGGCAACGGGTTTTCCTTCGTTGAGGCTCTTTCCTCCTGTCCTACCAACTGGCGTACCAATGCCAAGGATACCTGGAGTTTTATCGAAAACGAGATGTCCAAGCAGTTTAAAGTGGGAGAAATCAAGGCGCCGGGCGCCGTGCAGGGGGAGGTGGGCTAATGACCGGGACAACCAAATTGGTACTTGCAGGCGAGGGGGGCCAGGGGGTCCAGTCGGTTGCAGAAATCATCGCGGAAGCTGCCAATGCGGAAGGTAAACAAGCTCTCTATATCCCAAACTTCGGAGTGGAGCAGCGGGGCGGTGTATCGGTGGCCTTTGTCCAGATTAGCGACAAGCAGATTGGTTCACCCAAGTTTCAAACCGGGGATATCGTAGTGGCTTTAAGCGACCGGGCGGTACACCGTACCCGGCAATATGTAGGTCCTAAGACCGTTTTTGTTTATGAAAGCAGTACCCAGGTCAAAGACGAAGACCTGCCGGCCAATGCCGCCAGGGTGCTGCCCATTCCGGCTATAGAAGTCGCCAAGCAGGAGCTGAACCCCCGTGTTTTTAACATTTTGATCATGGGCGCCGTAGTAGGAGCAACCGGGGTGATTTCACTGGAACGGATTAAAGAGGCTGTTGAAAGAAAACTTGGTTACAAGTTTGAAAAACAGCCTGAGTTGAGGGAGTTAAATTTCAGAGCCCTGGAACGGGGCATGGAATTGGTTCGATCTGATCAAAATAATCGGGCCGTCAGCAATGCTTAAGGAGGACCATAAAAATGACACTGCAATTCCAACCAAAAACACAGGAATTAACAAAAGGAAATTTTACACTTTTCCCGGGCCTTTGCAAGGGTTGCGGGCTATGCATTGAAAAATGCCCAAAAAAGTGTCTGAACTGGTCCGATGTGTTAGGAGTTTATGGGACGCCGACTATTGAGTCGAGTGATGCGTGTATCGCCTGTGGTATATGCCAGGAGGTATGCCCGGATTGCGCTATAAGTATTGAGAAAAGGAAAAAACCGCCTTTCACCCATTAGCCGTGGCGTTCATATTTAATATGAAAAGGTGATTTAAGCGGTGGTGAAATAAAGTGGCAGTCGCATCTCCCACATGTATATTATGCCGGCGTCCCCAGTTGACTGCATTCGAAGGACTCATGGTTAAGGGTCGCTATATCTGCAACGAGTGTGAGCGTAGAATCATTGTCCTTGACAGGGGCGATCCGGACTATGACTACTACAAGTGGGGATTGAAAAAAATCTGGTGCTGGCCAACCAATGTCTGAGCTTGGGTCAGCGCCTGTTTTTTTTGGGCCAGGCGGATGCGCCTGTGCGCCAATTCCAGGTCTTGCTTGATCATATATAAGGTGGTGGGCCTGATACCGGTCTTTACAGCAATATCCTGATCTGTAAAGCCCCTTTTCCAGGCCCTGATCAGTTTCTTAACGTCGGTGCCGTATTTTTTGGACAGAGTCTTTTCATCTACCTTCCAGGACTGTTCTTCTGCCACCCGGTATCACTCCTTTACATATAGTAATGTTTTTCTTATTGTGACCATGCGCTCTGTTATCTATAAGGTTAAACTAATGGCAAAATTGCAGGATGGCGTTGGTAATAATGTGACTTCTATGATATAATTAAAGATTAGTAAAACTTGTATTTAATTTTTTTTTGTTTTTATTTATTTTGTTCCGGAGGCAGTTTTTTGTCTGAAAGGCAAGGACAGGCTCCTCTTTTTGAGGCGCTCTGCAGGCATAATGAAAAAAATACGTGCAATCTCCATATACCTGGACACAGGCAGGGCCGATGCATTCCGGAAGGTCTCATGTCCCTGGACAATAAAGCCCTTTTTTCCCTTGATTTGACCGAGCTGTCTGGTTTGGATGACCTGCACAGCCCGAGCGGGCCCATCCGCCTGGCCCAGGAACTGGCTGCCGGCCTTTACGGAGCAGACCGCAGTTTCTTCCTGGTTAACGGTACAAGCGCCGGCATTCATGCCCTGCTTGTGGCAACTGTGGGTGAGAAACAGGTAGTTGTACCGAGAAATGCCCATCGCTCGGTCCTGGGCGGTCTGGTTCTGGCCGGCGCCGACCCGGTTTACGTCACACCGGAGCTTATGCCTGAATTCGGTCTGGATTGCGGCGTCGCACCCGCCGCCATACGGGCGGCGTTGGAAAATAACCCGGCAGCCGCCGCCGTCCTGGCGGTAAGTCCCAACTATTACGGAGTCACCGGAGATTTGCAGGGTTATGCTGAAGCTGCTCACAGGGCGGACAAGCCGCTCCTGGTAGATGAAGCGCATGGCGCCCACCTGCGCTTTCACCCGGCCTTGCCGGAGGATGCCATGGCTTGCGGCGCGGACGCTGCCGTCCAGAGTACCCACAAGCTGGGCGGTTCACTAACCCAAAGTTCAGTCCTGCACCTGCAAGGACAACGAATTGAGCAGCAGGGTGTCGCGGCAGCTCTGCGCCTGCTGCAAACCACCAGCCCGTCCTACCTGCTCATGGCTTCCCTTGATTTGGCCCGCCGGCAGCTGGCGCTGCGGGGGAAAGGACTGCTGGACCAGGCTCTGGAACTGGCCTATGGCCTGCGCCAGCGCTTGTCAATTATCGATGGTTTGAGTGTTTTGTCCCCGGAGCGCCTGCCCGAAGGCTCAAGCCTGGATCCGACCAGGCTGGTGATTTCAGTGCGCAGGCTGGGGTTGTCCGGCTACCAGGTGCAGCAGATGCTGGCGGAACGCTACCGTGTTTACGTTGAAATGGCTGATTCCGCCCATGTGGTGGCTATTGTCTCAATTGGCGCCGTCCGGGCCGACTGTGAAGGACTGGCCCGCGCCATGGAGGACATCTCCTTCAGGGAGCGCAAGACAGAACCCATCCCGTTCATTGCCCCGCCGGACAGTTTTATTGTGTTGATGAAACCACGCGAGGCCTGGTTTGCAAAATTCCGTCAGGTGCCTCTTGATGAAGCCAGGGGAAGGATCTCAGCAGAGACAATCGCTGTGTACCCGCCCGGCATTCCGGCTGTAAACCCGGGTGAGGAAATCACCGTGGATGTTATCAACTACCTGACGGCAGTCAGAAAAATGGGACTGCCCTGCCACGGCCCGGCCGATCCAACGCTAAAAACAATCAGTGTTGTGGTAGAATAGCTACAAGAGCCTGTACGACAAGCGCTTAAATTGAGCGACTTAATAGCTTAATTAGCGTTTCGCTGCTCCAAAAATTATTTCGGCTTCTGCTATATTGCTCGGATGTAGGTGCGAATTCATTCGCACAAAAGCTACATTAGATGCCCAAGTACGGCGCTAACGCCCCGTTGTGCGATTGAAATCGCACCTACACTACACCAGTCAGGTAATACTATATGATTGCATATTTTCACTGTTGTGATTAACAATCAGTTTTTGTTTACTGTAGGAATACAGAATACATCCACGTATCACGACATGCGACTAAGAGGAATGCAGTATACACCTTACGACCTACGCCTTACGACCTACGACCAAATTTTGAGGTGCTTTAGCATGAAGGGAAAGTTTTTAGTTTTTGAAGGTATCGACGGCTCCGGCAAGACCACCCAGCTAAAGCTTTTGGGTGATAAACTGTCCGCCCGGGGTTGCCCGGTGCTGTACACCAGGGAACCGGGGGGGACAAGAATTGGGGAGACTGTCCGTGAGTTGCTGCTCAACCCGCAACATAGCGAACTGGTCCCCGTCGCCGAAGCCCTCCTTTATGCCGCCGCCCGGGCGCAGCACGTGGCGCAGGTGATTTTGCCCGCCTTGCAGGAAGGAAAAATAGTGCTGTGTGACCGCTTTCTCGACTCCAGTCTGGCCTACCAGGGGTTTGGCAGGGGTTTAGACGTCGGGCAGTTAGAAAAGCTGAACGAGACGGCAACGGCCGGACTGAAGCCCGACCTGGTACTGCTCTTGGATTTTCTTTGTGATACCGGTATGGAGAGGATTACGGGGTCAGGCCGGGGTGCGGACCGTATAGAACAGGAGGACCGTGTTTTTCACCGTAAAGTCCGGGCCGGTTACCTGACGCTGGCCGGGCGCGACCCCGACCGTTACCGTGTCATTGACGCCAACCGTACCATAGAGCAGGTCCATCACGATATCATTGGGGTTGTGGAGGAAATTTTGGGATGAGGTTTCTGCGGGAGATAGCCGGCCATCAACAGATAGTCCAAACTCTGATGAACGCTGTTTCCAGCGGCCATGTTGTCCATGCCTATCTCTTTGCCGGCCCCGCGGGGGTGGGTAAGAAAACAACGGCCCGGGCTTTTGCGCGGGCGCTGCTCTGTTCTCAACCGGCGGCCGGGGACGCCTGCGGGGTCTGCCGTACCTGCCGGCAGGCGGCGAACCATAACCATCCCGACCTTTATACGTTACAGCCCTCAGGAGCGTCCATCAAGATTGAACAGGTGCGCGGCATGCTGCGCCGGATCCCCTACAGAGCCTACCAGGGCGGACGTAAGGTGTTTTTGATTGATCAGGCCGAGCTAATGACCGCGGATGCCTCCAATTGCCTGCTGAAGACGCTGGAGGAGCCGCCCGGCGGTACAGTCATGATCCTGGTTTCCGACCAGCCGCAGTCCCTGCTTCCGACCATTTTGTCCCGCTGCCAACTGTGCTCATTCAAAAGCATACCCCTGCCGGAGCTGACCGGAGGGCTGGTTGCCCTGCATGGTCTGGACCCGGTTAAAGCGGGTCTGACCGCTGCGATGGCCGGCGGCAGCATGGGTAAAGCGCTGGCTTACGCGGCCGGGACATTCCAGGCGGAGCAAAGCCTCGCGATCCGTCTGGCGCATGACCTGGACGGAGCCGCTCCCCACGAGGCGCTGGCGATGGCGGGACAAATCGCAGAGCAAAAAGAGAAAGTAAGCGCTATCCTGGAGATCCTAAAATGCTGGTACCGCGACCTGCTGGTCCTTAAATTAACTGGAGAAACAGGGCTTTTATATCATTTAGACCATATTGATATCATGGAAAAGGAGGCGGGAAGCTTTGAAACCGGGCGTCTCTTGGAGATACTAGAAGAGATAGAAACTACCAGAAAAAAAATTGAGGCCAACGCCAATACCCGGTTGGCCCTGGATATACTATTTTTGCATCTGGCAGGAAGGGCTCCGGGTTTAACAACCGGAGTAGAGGAGGGAATCGTTTAGTGGAATTAATCGTGGTCGGTATTCGCTTTAAAAAGGCCGGTAAGATATACTATTTTGACCCCGGTGACCTCCCGCTGACCATGGGAGAAGGGGTAATTGTGGAAACTGCCAGAGGTGTCGAGTACGGGGACGTGGTGGCGGGCCCTTTGCAAGTTAATGAGGATGAAGTGGTGGCTCCGCTCAAAAAGGTAATCCGTAAAGCTACCGTTGAGGATTACCAGCAACTTGCCGCTAACAAAGAAAAAGAATGCAGGGCTTTCCAGGTGGGTCTGGAGAAGATTGCATTCCATAAGCTGCCTATGAAACTGGTGGGGGTTGAGCAGACCTTTGACGGTAACAAAATCATTTTTTATTTTACCGCGGAAGGGCGTATTGACTTTCGTGAACTGGTAAAGGACCTGGCTGCGGTGTTCCGGACCAGGATTGAACTAAGGCAGATTGGGGTCCGGGACGAAGCCAAACTGGTGGGCGGGCTTGGCTGTTGCGGGCGTGAGCTCTGCTGCGCCACCTGGCTTTCCGATTTTGCTTCCGTCTCCATCAGGATGGCCAAGGAGCAAAATCTTTCCCTTAATCCCACCAAAATTTCCGGCATCTGCGGCAGGCTGATGTGCTGTCTGAAATACGAAAACGAGTCTTACGAGCATGCCAGAGGAGAATTTCCTGATCCCGGCAGCTGGGTTACTACCCCTGATGGGGAGGGTAAGGTAGTCGGTATAAATATATTTAAAAAGTACGTCAGCGTGGAACTGAAGGAAAGTAAAATCATCAAAGAATATCCCTGTGAAGAAATTGTATCTAAAGATGGCCAGGCCAAAATGTGCAAAGGCCATAAGAAAGAATGCCCCCGGCAATCAAACGAGGAGACAGTTTAGTGCAGGGCCTGTTCAAACGCATTAAAGAAATGGAAGCAAAACTACATTCCCTGCTTGCTGAAATGCAGGAATTGAAACATGAAATCCGGGAAGCGGATGAGGAAAACTCCCGGCTCAGGAATGAACTGGCCGCCTTTTACCGCGCGGATCTGGTAAACGGCGCGGCAAGTGAGGCTGCAGGCAAGTCCGGCGCGGCCTTTTCGAACCTCCTTGAACTGTACGACCAGGCGTTCCATATCTGCAACCTTTATTTCGGCCGCAGGAGGTCTGGAGAGTGCCTTTTTTGTATGGCCTTTTTGCGCAAGGAAGCGGAGCCCTCAACCGGCAAAAAGGTTGAAGAGAGCAACTCTTAATTTTCTAAAAGACAGCGTGGAAATATAATTCCAGGCTGGCCTTATAATGTGGGTGCGCAGGATGTCTTTTGAGGAGCTTTTAAACCAGCCGGGGAGGTGAAACACTGTGACAGAAGGGCAAAAAGGGGTACTTTACCTGTGCGCGACGCCTATCGGCAACCTGGAGGACATTACGATGCGCGCCCTGCGAGTGTTGCGGGAGGTCGACCTGATTGCCGCGGAAGATACGCGTCACACCCGGAAACTTTTGAGCCGCTATGATATTCATACCGGGCTTACCAGCTACCACCGCCATAATATGCGCGCCAAGGGGCCGGTCCTATTGGACCTGCTGCGCTCCGGCAAAAATATTGCCCTGGTTTCCGACGCCGGTATGCCGGGAGTGTCGGACCAGGGGTCGGAACTGGTCGGGTTAGCCCTGCGGGAAGGGTGTGGGGTTACTGCGATACCAGGGCCAAGCGCCGGTATTACAGCCCTGGTGGTCTCCGGCCTTCCTACGGAAAGCTTTATTTTTATTGGATTTTTACCAAGCTCCGCCAAAGCGAGGCGCGAAAAATTAAGGGAACTTCAGCCCCAACAGGGTACTCTTATTTTCTATGAGGCGCCGCACCGCTTGCGGGCGACATTGGCTGACCTGTATGAGGTCCTCGGCGACCGGGCTGCAGCGGCAGCCAGGGAACTGACCAAGCTGCATGAAGAAATTATCCGGGGTTCGCTGGCCGAACTGGTGGAGCATTTCAGGGAAAAGGAACCGCGAGGCGAGTTTACCCTGGTTGTTGACGGCGCCGGCGCTGAAAGCCCGGCAAAAAATGAACCGGAGTGGCTTCACTTGAGTCCTGCCGCTCATGTAGCCCTGATCGAGGCAAAAGGAGCCGGCCGCAAGGATGCCCTCAGGGAAGTTGCCCGTTTGCGCGGTATTTCCAGGCGGGAGGTCTACCAGGCGGTACTTGAGAAAGAAACTTGAGTAAAAAAAATGAGAGACTTTCGTCCCTCTTATTACTGCAAATTACATTGCTTGAGCGTTTTCAATCATGGCCAGAGCACACTCACGGCATACCATTTTGCCGCGGTAGTGTTGGACATCCGAAGCGTTGCCGCAGAAGACGCAGGCCGGCTCGTACTTTTTCAAGATAATCTTCTCATTATCTACGTAGATTTCCAGAGGGTCTTTTTCGTCAATTCCCAGCGTCCGCCGCAATTCAATGGGAATGACCACTCTGCCGAGCTCGTCCACCTTTCTGACAATCCCTGTCGATTTCATGCTATCCCTCCTCTACAAAATTCGACACAATGTTTAAATTTCTTACAACTAAATGGTACCAACGATTCCAGTAAAAGTCAACACATTTATTTACTAATCAACTACTTTTTTTCCTGATTGTCGAAAACTTGACAAATCAGATTCCCTTGGATTAAAATCAGTTTGTTGGCTTTCTTAAATGCTTCAAAAAGGCTGAGAAGGGGAAGAGTAAGCTGGTATTAATACCCCACAGAGAGCGGGGTTGGGTGGAAACCCGCGGGGAAAGGACGGCTGAACATGGCCCTGGAGCTGCGCGTCTGAACTTACAGTAGGTCGCGACGGGATTAGCGCCGTTACCAGGCTTGGGTATCGGGAACGATCTTCCCCGTACCTTGAAAGGCCGCTTCGTGAGAAGCCGGTAAAAAAGGGTGGTACCGCGGGTAATATTAACACTCCGCCCCTTGGTAACAAGGAGGGAGTGTTTTTGTTTACTGAAACTTTTTCTGGTAAGAGGAGGTTGTGGCGTATTATCAAACTGTCGTAGGGCGTAGGGCGTAAGGCGTAAAAAGAAAGAAATCCTAATTATTATTTGATTGGGCTTCAGAGAATTGCGGCAAATTTTAAGCCTAAAAGGAATGCCGTATTACCTACGCCTTACGCCCTACGACCTGCGACAATTTGACCTGCGCCTTACGCCTTACGACCAAAATAAGAAAAAAATAATGTCTACTTCGATAGCTTAAACAAAGGAGGAATAAGATTATGAGCAAGGGCACGTTTTACATTACTACCCCGATTTACTACCCCAGCGACAACCTGCATATCGGGCATGCTTATACCACGGTGGCTGCAGACACCATGAGCCGGTTCAAGAAGCTCACCGGGTGGGATACGTATTTTCTTACCGGCTCGGATGAACACGGCCAGAAGATTGAGCGGGCGGCCAAATCACGTGGTGAGACCCCTCAGGAATACGTTGATAAAATCGTAGCCGGCTTTAAGAGCCTGTGGGGTAGCCTGGAAGTGAGTTACGATGATTTTATCCGCACAACTGAACCGCGTCACAAAAAGGTGGTCTCCGAATTCTTTCAGAGATTATACGACCAGGGGGATATCTACAAGGCCAGCTACGAAGGCTGGTACTGTACACCCTGTGAAGCTTTTTGGGTGGAAAGCAGGCTGGAGGAGGGCAATTGTCCCGACTGCGGACGTCCGGTGGAACTGCTCCAGGAAGAAAGTTATTTTTTTAAGATTTCCAAGTACGCCGACCGCCTGCTGCAGCACATAGAGGAGCACCCGGAGTTTATTCAGCCCACTTCACGGCGCAATGAAATGGTGAGTTTTATTAAGAGCGGTCTGGAGGACCTCTGTGTTTCAAGGACCACCTTTAACTGGGGTATTCCTGTTCCCTTTGACCCCAAGCATGTCATCTACGTCTGGGTGGACGCTTTGACCAACTATATCTCCGCGCTGGGTTACGGAACCGGCGACGATACCCTTTTTAAAAAATACTGGCCGGCCGATGTCCACCTGATGGGCAAGGACATTGTGCGTTTTCACAGCATCATCTGGCCGTGTCTCCTGATGGCCCTTGGACTCGAACTGCCCAAGCGGGTGGTGGGCCACGGCTGGCTGTTGCTCGACAGCGGTAAAATGTCCAAATCCAAAGGAAATGTGGTGGACCCGCTGGTTTTAATCGAAAAGTACGGGGTGGATGCCATCCGCTATTACCTGCTGCGCGAACTGCCCCCCGGCTCGGACGGTTCTTATAGCGAGGACGCTCTGGTAGAGCGGATCAACAAGGACCTGGCCAATGACCTGGGCAACCTGGTCAGCCGCTCCATCGCCATGATTGAAAAATATTTTCAGGGTGTGGTTGAAGCGCCCGGCGCCCCTGAAGGTCCGGATCAGGAATTGATCGACCTGGCCGAACAGACTCCGGTAAAAGTTGAAGAAGCAATGGACGCGCTGGACCTCTCCGGAGCCTTGAGCGCCTTATGGCGCCTGGTGGGACGCGCCAACAAGTACGTGGACGAGACGGCGCCCTGGGGCCTGGCCAAAGACCCGGCTCAGAGGCAGCGGCTGGCTACGGTCATGTACAACCTGGCCGAGTGCATTCGTTTTATCACCGTCATAGCGGCGCCCTACATGCCTCTACTGCCCCCGCGGGTCTGGTCCCAGTTGGGCCTGGCCGGGCGGGAGGGCGTGCAAACCTGGGATTCCCTGGCCTGGGGGAAATTCCCCGCCGGGGTAAAAGTTAAGCGGGCCCAGGCTCTTTTCCCGCGGATTGAAGTATAAAAAGGACAGGATGATTGCCATGCTTTTGTTTGATACACATGCCCACATTGCTGAAGAGGAGTACGAACTCGACCGGGAGGAGGTATTGGAACGGGCGCGCGGCGCAGGGGTGGCCTATATCAACAACGTGGGCTACAACCTGGAATCCTCCCGGCGAGCCATAACACTGGCCGAAAATAATGACATGGTATATGCTTCCGTAGGGTTTCACCCGCACAATGCGATGGAAGCCGGGCCCGGCTACCTTGAGGAATTAAAGAACATGTCCGCCCACCCCAGGGTGGTGGCGCTGGGCGAGATTGGGCTGGATTACTACCGTGATCTTTCCCCCCGGGAAATGCAGCGCAAGGTTTTCCGGGAGCAGTTAATCCTGGCTCGCGAGCTGAGCTTGCCGGTAATCATTCATGACCGGGACGCGCACGGTGATCTCATGGATATCTTGCGCGAGTTGGGACTGGGCGCCGCCGGAGGTGTCATGCATTGCTACTCCGGCAGTTGGGAGATGGCGCAGGAATGCCTGTCCATGGGCTTTTATATTTCCATTGCCGGGCCGGTAACCTACCAGAATGCGTCCAGGTTGAAAGATGTAGCCGGCCGGGTTCCCATGGACCGCCTGCTGCTGGAAACAGATGCACCCTACCTGACGCCGTCGCCGCACCGGGGCAAACGCAACGAACCCTCCTACATTGCTTTTACCGCGGCAGAGATTGCGACGCTTAAGGGAATAGATGTCGAAGAATTGGCGAAAACATGTACAGAAAATGGCAGGAGATTGTTCGGAATTGCTTGAATAAATAATAAGCCGGCGGCGCCACATAGCATGAAAATACCAGCCGATGTAGGCGCCATTTCAATCGCACACGGCGCGCCAGCGCCGAATTTGTGGCAGCCAATGTTGCCTTTGTGCGAATGAATTCGCACCTGCATCTTTGGGGTAACGCTTCGTATGCCGGACTCTTATGTTCAGGATAGAAAGATTTTTCTGTGAAGAAAGGAACGGGAGCTTATTATGCAAGAGCAAAAGAAACAAGGTTTAATCCTGGTCAACACGGGCAACGGCAAGGGAAAAACCACGGCTGCTCTTGGTATGGGCTTAAGAGCCTGGGGGCAGGGGATGAAGGTGCTGGTTCTCCAGTTCATCAAGGGTGGCTGGAAATACGGGGAACTGAAGGCGGTAGAAAAGCTTGGCCCAAATTTTGAAATAAGGCAGATGGGAGAAGGTTTCATCAAGGGAGCGGACGACCAGTCGCTTGACGGGCACCGACATGCCGCCGGGGAGGCGCTTGAGGCCGCCAGGGCTGAATTTTCAAAGGCAAATTACGACCTGATCATTCTGGATGAGATCCTGTACGCCATCCATTACGGGCTGGTAGCTCAGAGTGACGTTCTGGCCCTTTTAGACGCCAAGCCGGAAAGTTTGCACGTGGTCCTGACCGGACGCAATGCTTCTCCCGAAATTATCGCTAAGGCAGACCTGGTCACTGAGATGCGGGAAATTAAACATCCCTTTACCCGGGGGATTCCCGCCCAGAGGGGGATAGAATTTTAATGGAGAGCTGCTTGGCTGTTGACGGCAGTACTTGAAGAAAGGAACGGTTGAGATGCGCCAGGTACCTGTGGTTTTGGCATGGTTGGTCAACGCTTTTGAAAACAGCAGCGAGTATTCCGAGTATTACCTGGATCTGCAGACAGGAAAACATTACTTTTACGCGCCTATGGACTTCCCTGAACACGAAGAAAAGGTTAAGAAAATGGACAGCCAGCCGGAAAACTTTGCGAGGCTCCCGAAGCTGGATAAGGAACTGGACATAAAAATCAAACAGGATTTCATTGATACCCTTGATGCCCCCCTGGTGAAGGAAATCCTGGCCAAGGCGCTGGCTGCGGATGTGGATTTCAGAAAAGCCCTGATGGACGATGATTACGAGGAAACACGCAGAGAGTGGTATAATTACCAGAATGACAGGTATGCTGTCTTTTTAAAAGAATGGTTTAAGGCCAAAGGGATTGAGCTGGTTGAGGCCAACCATCCCGGCAGAAATGATCCATGCGGCATCAACAAACGAATATGACTTTTATAGATATGCTTTTAGGTCAGTCGTAGGTCGTAAGGCATAAGGCGTAAACAAGATTACTCTTTTCGTTGACCTTTTAAGGTTCAAATATGGAGACCTATTAGGAATGCAGTATATCCTACGCCTTACGACTTACGACCTACGCCCATTATGCGGCTGCGGCATCATATAAGTAATAACCCGGAGTACCTGCCCCGGGTTTTTCTTGTGCTCAAGCTATTAGTTCAGGCTATCTCAATGACATCGCCAAGGTAGGCGCTGCGGACTCTGGGGTTCTCCCGCAGCTCGGCGGCAGGGCCGGCCAGCATGACCCTTCCGGTTTCCAGCACATAGGCCCTGTGGGCTATTTGAAGCGCCATAAAGGCGTTTTGCTCGACCAGCAGGATAGTTGTTCCCAGTTGGTTAATCTCCGCGATTATTTTAAAAATATCCTCGACCAGGATGGGGGAAAGCCCCATGGAAGGCTCGTCCAGGATCAGAAGCTTGGGTTGGCACATCAACCCGCGTCCCATGGCCAGCATTTGCTGCTCGCCGCCCGAGAGGGTGCCGGCTAACTGCTTTTCCCGTTCTTTAAGGCGCGGGAAACGTTGGAATACATTATCGAGGCTGCCTGCAATTTCAGCGCGGTCAGTCCTGGTATAAGCGCCCATGATCAGGTTCTCGCGCACAGTCAGGTCGGGAAAGATTTTTCTTCCCTCCGGTACGTGGGCCAGGCCCATCTGGACAATCTTATGAGCGGGAACTCTGGTAATGTCGGCGCCCCCAAACTTGACGGCGCCGGACTTGGGCCGCAAGAGGCCGGAAATGGTCCTTAAGGTCGTGGATTTACCGGCGCCGTTGGCGCCGATCAGGGTCACGATTTCTCCTTCCTTGACTTCGAAGGAAATACCGTGCAGCGCCTGGATGGCTCCGTAAAAGACTTGAATATTATCTACAGACAGCATCAGGCTACCGTCACCCCCTTGCCCAGATAAGCCTCCAAAACTTTCTGGTTGTTACGGATCTCTTCGGGCAGTCCTTCGGCGATAATCTCTCCGAAGTCGAGCACTACCAGCCGGTCGCATACGTTCATAACCACGTTCATCTGGTGTTCGATTAAC
Organism: Pelotomaculum sp. FP; assembly: GCF_004369245.1. Lineage (NCBI taxonomy): Bacteria > Bacillati > Bacillota > Clostridia > Eubacteriales > Desulfotomaculaceae > Pelotomaculum > Pelotomaculum sp. FP. Next base: position 15,046 of record NZ_QFGB01000074.1, read on the forward strand.
AGAACGGTTATTTTAAACTTATTTCTAATGAACTTTATAAGTTCTACCAGGGTTCCGACCTCGGAGGGGTTCATGCCGGCGGCCGGCTCATCCAAAAGAAGCACTTTCGGTTCTCCGGCCAGGGCACGGGCTATTTCCAGGCGGCGCTGGTCTCCGTAGGGCAGGCTGGCTGCCTTTAATTCAGCCCTCCCAGCAAGGTTCATGGTCTTCAAAAGCTCAAGTGACCGCTCGGTAATGCGCGCCTCCTCAGCAACATACCGGGGTGTGTGCAGGAAAGCGTCTACGACACCGTATTTCACCCTGGGATGAAAGACGGTGCGGACATTGTCCAGAACAGTGCACTCCTTAAAAATCCGGATATTCTGGAAGGTCCGCGAGATACCCAGTTGTGTAATTTTAAAAGGACGTATACCCAGTATGCTCTTGCCCATGAAATTGATGGAGCCGGAGGTAACCGGATAAATTCCGGTAATCAAGTTGAAAATGGTTGTTTTGCCTGCCCCGTTGGGACCGATCAACCCTACAACTTCATTGTCTCCAAGAGCCAGATCAAAGTTGGAAACCGCCCGCAAGCCGCCAAAACTTTTGCTTAAGCCTTCAATTTCCAAGACCGGCATGGGAACCCTCCTCTCCTGGTACAGTGTTTTTGAGCTTGGGTGGTTTCATAAAGAGGAGTTCTTTACCGCTGAAAAGGCCCTGCGGCCGCATCAGGATGGTGATGATCAGGATTAGAGCGTAAATAACTCCGCGGAAGTCAATGAACTGTTCGCCCAGCACGAATCGCAAGCCTTCCAGTAAAAAGGCCCAGGCCACGGCGGTGACGATGGTGCCGCTTAAGCTGCCCAGCCCACCCAGCACGACGATCAATAGAAAGTCAAAGGATTTGAGGAAGTCGAAGCTGGACGGGTGTAGAAAAGGATAGCGGTGCGCGTAAAGAGAACCGGCCAGCCCCGCCAGGGCGCAGCCCAGGACAAAGGCCATGGTTTTGTAGCGGGTAGTGTCTATGCCCATGGCGTCAGCGGCTATTTCATCCTCGCGGATGGAGGTAAAGGCCCGCCCGTACTTGGAATATATAAGGTTTCTCACCAGCAAAATGGCGGCAAGGAAAAATAGAAAAATTATTTCGAAGTTGGCTACTTTAGTTAAGCCGCTCATGCCGGTGGCCCCGCCGAGAACCGGCAGGACTTTGTTGGCATTGTCCATGCCGACCTTGACGATGATACCGAAGCCTAAAGTGGCGATACCCAGGTAGTCGGAGCGCAGCCGCAAAATAGGCAACCCGATTAACAAGGCGATCAGACCGGCAACCAGGGAACCGGCAACGAGGGCAATAAGAAACCAGAGTAAACTGCCGTGTCCCAGGGTCTTGCTGATGGCCCCCGCGGTATATGCCCCAATCCCGTAAAAAGCAGCGTGTCCGAGAGAAAACTGGCCGGTAAAACCGTAAATAATAGATAACCCCAAGGCGCCGATGGTGACAATCAGGGACTGGTCAAGGACGAGCTGCCAGTAGGGCGAAAGCACATTAAAAAGTATCAGTGTTTTAATTACAGTAGTTATGCACTTTCAGTAAATTAGTACCAAAAAACATTTTTAAAAAATGCTCAAAAAATACTCAAAAGCCCTTGACATTTTCAAAATCGCCCAATAATCGAAATGGATGGTATTTTATGCCAT